>JBGPAO010000283.1:0-5122 GCA_041480755.1 Bacteroidia bacterium | reverse complement strand
GGCAGGTTCGTTGACCGAGAAGTAATCATATATCTGCGCTTCATTATCCAGGCCAATTTTGAAAGTTGGATATTTATCAAGCCAGCTAATGGCATCTCTTAACCTTTCCTGGAAATGTTCACTGCCCCAGAGTATAAGTCCCCCGTGATCATAGGTAAGCAAGTAAACTATATCATCTTTTGTATATGGCGCAGTTTCTGCCAGCTGGGAGAATCCTGCGAGATACATCAGTGATATAATTCCGGAACAAAAACATTTTTTAATCAAGCAGCTTTTCACAGAAATAATACAATACTAGATTTCAAGATTATTTAAATAGGTGAAACTGGTTGCCAGGTCCTGGACAGGATCATCAGGAGGCACGGATTCCAATTCGAGGATCATGCCATAATCCGCTAAACCACTCTGCCATGCGGTGATAAGAAGCTTTTTCCAGTCGACCATTCCCTGCCCAAGCGGCACTATCTTTTTCTTTACCGGATCCCAGTCATGCATGTGCAGTGAAATATACCGTCCGCGATATTTAGCGAGATATCCGATGACATCAAAACCTTCTGAAATACTTGCAATCTGGAACTGCATTTTGATCAGGTCAGGATCAAACAGACCCATCAATATATCATAAAGTTGTTCGCCATTAATTTCAGGACCAATAGTATGATTGTGATAAGCAAATTGCAGTCCTGCCTCCTTAATTTTTAATGCTGATTCATTTAATTCGTCCACTACCTGCTTCCATTGATCGTATGTAGCATCTTCACCCAGAGCTGCAGATGCGAGAACAATATCATGCAGGCCAAGTTCCTTTGCCCATTCAATAGTTTTTGGCAGTGCATCACCCGTAACTTCCAGTTGCTGAAAATGACAGGTTTTGCAGAAAAGACCTGCATCTTCAATTTTTTTGCGAAGTTCAGAAGCAGTCAGGTTTATCAGTGAGCCAAAACCTGACCATTTATAACCCTGGGGGGAACACATTTCAATACCTTTGAATCCTATTGCCTGGATTTTTTTGAGAGTATTGTCAAAGTCTTTCGCCAGCAAATCTTTTACTCCCCATGACTGGAAGCTCAGCGGCCAGTTAAATGGGGTTGGGGATATTTTAAATGATTCGAGTGGCAGGGAACCAAGAGCCAATGCACCTATTGCACTTGTCCCGATGAACTTTCTTCTTGAAATTTTTCCCATGGTTATTCTCCTTTCAATATTTAGGTTAAATGTAATTTATTTTTTGATTATACTTTTCATTCGGAATGCAATATCGACTTTGTAAAGCGGTGTATGAAAAATCCTTTCTCCTCCCTCATGGGTGAAATTCTTACTATCTATGATTGCTCCTGTTTCAGGATTAATCCATTGAGCAGTATAAGTACCAGGTTCGAAGACAAATGCCAGATCTTCATAGTAATTTCCTGGTATCACGGTATAGCAGGATCCCATTTGCATTGGTTCCCAGTACCAGCATCCATATTTTGAATGATGAATGTAGAATACATACTCTTTTCCCGGTTCACTTATTGCTCGGGTGAAACTATTTTCAGGAATTCCACCTGCGATGAAATTAGTATCCTGCTTCATTCTAATAAAGTCAAAGCTGTTAATAAAACCTTTCAGCGTTTTCAATTGACCGAGAAGTTTACTGTTTTCTGTCCCGGCCGCACCCGGATTAAATGTTGAATAAAGTCCGTTTAACTGCATGAATGCGGCGCCTCCTCCAACAAGGAATTCCCATGCTTCAACCCGCGAAGCAGCAATCTTATCTCCATCATAGTATGGATAATAGGCAGTTTCGATAAGCACCATCGGCTTATTATGGATATACTCTATATCAAGATTAGCAATACCCCAGGTATATTCATTCATAAGAACACTTACTCTTTTATCATCAGAAAAATCCCCGGGGCCTCCCCTTGTGTGCGAATCAATCGTTTGAGCTATAAGATGTTTAACGGGAAATGAATTTTCGGTACTTCTTATCGCATCGATCATTTTACTTATCCATGGGTTATATAATTCCGGCTGACAGCCATCCTGAAATGGCTCATCGCATATATCCAGAATTACATTATCAAACTCATTTACTTCCCGTGTTATTTTTTTCACATATGCAATATGGCGTGAAACCAGTGCAGAATCTTTCAATGTCTGAACTTCATTAAAAACGCAATTTCCTACACCCTGTATATTATTTGTATGATACATTGCCTGATATTCCCAACGATCGGGATACATGCCATTGAAAAAGGCAATATCCACAATAATATTACGATCCCGGGCTTTTGAAATAAAATCTTTAAGCCTCTTAAAATAGTCATCATTCCATTGATCCAGGTCAAACTTGTAACCACCAAGCACCTCATGAGCCCCGGGAACATCTGTTTTTACCCAGGGAAGTATCTGCCGGCCATTCCGTGCCCCGAGATTATTATCAGGCATATATTCACCATCTTTTTCAATATAAGCGCCGGGATATATACGAGTGAAATTCATTCCATATGCAGCAAGCGTATCCAGGAAAGTTGTATAATCAAAATCGATATTTGTCACTGCTCCGTAATGCTGGTCGGATGTAATTAAAAAAAGCGGTTTTCCATGATACATGAAATAATGGGGATTTTCAGGATCCAATGTAATAGGACCATTTTCCTGAATCTTTACCTGTTTACAGCTAAAAAGCAACAGGAACATTACAAATATTTGTATCTTTTTCATTTTTATCGGGATTATTATAAATCAGTTCATTTGAAATATACCCGGGATAACTGTCAATATAAATGAATTTTGACTCTTAACTAATTATACCTGCTTTATACTAATATCTGATGACCACCTTCTGTACTGACGGCAGGGATAAAGTAAAATCAGCATAATAGGACTTCTCGATATTACTGATTTTATACTGAACAGGGTTATCACCTACCTGCAGTGATTTTATAGTCGAAATATTGACCGGAAGCAGGATGTGGCCTTTCAGTTCATCACCGCTACCGGTTAATAAGATATCGATTTCATTCCTGGCTTTATTATGAAAATACTGATAGGCGACATACCCGTCTGAAGCCGGGAAATGAATGGTAACATTTACTGAATCAACTGAAGCTGAAGTCCATCTGGGAGCAATGGTAACTTTATCGAATGCAAGGCCGTCATTCTTTACACCCGCCAGTCCTTCCACGAGCGCTGCCATACCCAGTGCAGCTGCCCAGTTATCAGGTCCGCCGAATGAAACTACTTTTGGTTCAATATATAATGGTTTATCAGCAACCGTGATGCCTATTACTGCATATATTCCGCCTTCCAGGGGAGCATGAAATTGCAGTTTTTCAATTTTTTTATCAGGTTGCGGATTATCAATTACTGCCCAGCATACCCCTACTTTTGTACTGCAGAGATTGGGGCCTGACCATGCAATGCCGGACCGTTCGGTTTTAAGCTCGGAAAACCACCAGTTGGTAACCTCTTTATGTTTCATCAGGTAGCGCGAGGCTTCCGTTCCATCAGTATAAATAAATGTAATAGCCCCTGCGACATTTGACGGAATATTATCTGAGGAAGAATGAAGAAGGCATATTGCTCCTGCCATATCATTCACAGGGACTTCGACTGACCGTGGAAAACCTGGTTTTGTTGATACTGCTATTACAGACTTTCTCTGATTTTGTTCAGGATCAATAACCTTAAATCGAATTCCCGCATACACCTGGTCACCGACTGGCAATCCGCGCATATCATTACCCGGACGATTATCGTTCATCCAGGTAAATGAATTTTTCCCGCCTTTGTCAAAAAGATCCATATTCGCATAAGCCGAAATATCTATCGGTTTATATAAGGGAGCATCAGGAGGTGGTGGAATTGAACCGGTATAGGAAAAATAGAGCTTATCACCATATTTTACCGATAAAGCCAGCATCCGCTCAATGATTTCGGATGCGTAATTTTCATAACCGTTTTCATAAGCGCCTCGGGCCAGTTCTCCCATGGCATGCCCGGCTACCCCGCCATTCATATATTGCCACTTTGCATCGTGCTGACCAAAACCCTTTTCAAATGGAGGATAGATTGAATACCACTCGCCTGGTGAACCTGAAGGGAGATTATTTTTAAGTTCAAGATAGGTTTTAATAATAGCCACATTAATTTCATGTGGCAACCTTCTGTTGGTGCTATATGCATTGGCCTGGGCTATCTGTGATTTCTCATCCACACCAAGGTTGCGTTTCACAGTCGGGTCTTCGTCAATAAAATGAGTGAAATATTTACCATTCCACGATAAATCGATTAATCGTTTCAGGATTTCTTCAGCGCGGATACGGTATTTTGATGCTTTTTCATGGTTTCCGGCATATTCATACATTTCAACCAATTGCAGACAGGCTTCATAATAACCTGTATTATCCCCAAAAAATATCCCGTACTTGGTTTTCCCGGGAACAACCACCATGGTCGGACTGATCGGGGCATAAGGAGTATATTCGTCATCCACCTGGAAATCCCACGAATCTATGCAATAAGGCCTCTTCAGCAATTGAAATCGTTTCGACCACCTTATTGAATCTGTTACACAATAATCGAGGGCCCTGGCTGCACTTTCAAGGGTGGCCTTCATCCATTCGCTATCGCCACTGGCTTTCCAGTGCTTGTAGAACATGTTGACATAATTATATTCGGGGTGATTTTCGGGAGGTTGTCGAACAAACCAGGCGTCGTTGATTACCCTGAAAAAATTAATAGGTGAGTATGCGGTCTGGTAATAATCAGGAGCCTCATTACCTGCTCTAACAAAGCTCCATATCATGCCATCTTCCCTCTGGGCATTACGCATCAGATCTGTAAATTCATTTCCCCAGGGCAGAAAATACTGAATCCCTGACATGACATTATTATTATCCAGGACCCATGGCACATAATAATTGTAAGTCTTTCCATTCCATGTCACTTTACCGTTTTCATCATACAGGCCTTTTTTGAGAATTTCAAATAATTCTTTCGACTTGCCATTATCATCTATATTGGTCACAGGACCAAGATTAAATCCAGTCGAAGCCAGAATTTTTCCTTTCTTATTGGTGAGTGTAATGATATGTTTGCCGGCAGTCCCTCCGACATAAAATTCCGCAAAAGG
>JBGPAO010000282.1:0-5130 GCA_041480755.1 Bacteroidia bacterium | reverse complement strand
TCGAATATAAAATACAAGATTCATTAAATTTTGCTCCGGTAACAATTGAATTCATAAATAAATCCTTACAAAGAAATGGGGATACATTATCTTATCATTGGGATTTTAATGATGGCTTTACTTCTGATGAAGAAAATCCATTCAATGCTTATTCAATACCAGGGACATATTATCCAACGTTATCCGGAATTACTCAGAATGGTTGTACTTTATATTCATTCTTACCAATAACTGTACGGGATACAGCTCAAAAAAATGAAATATACTATATTACTGGTCTTCATACCACAAGTGTCGAGTATCCTTTTGAACAATTTGATACCATTCAAAATGACACTTTAAAAATAACAGGATACAGTCTTTTAAATTGCTGCACAATAAACACAGCAGTAATCTATAAATCCCCTGATACTATTTTTATTAAGACTTTCGAAACTGGACCGGAATGCACATGTAGTGATTTCTATGATTTCGAAATTAAAATCCCTGAAATTTATAAAGATTCAATTTATGTATCGTTTAATGGACAAGTAGTGATCGCTAAGAGGATATTAACTTCCATAGATAATAACCATATTTCTGAGATGCCTGGAATATATCCTAATCCAGTAATTGAGAATTTTAAAATTGAAATGCATAATGATCACAATTATAAGAAAGTAAGAATGATAAATTTATATGGTGAAAATATTTTAGAATATGATGTTGAAGGTATTGGATTAATTGAAATCAATAGAAAAAACTTGCCCAGTGGAATCTATTTTCTAATATTTTCGGACCAAACAGGTAATACAAAAACAGAAAAAGTTGTCTTTGAGTAGTGGTTAGTTAAACTAAAATTGATCTCTAAAAAAATCTGAATCTTGGATGAACTATTATCAAATAATTTTGAATAGATTAATAGCTAGGGACTTTTGCGAAAGTCCCTGAAAATTGGAATCCAGGCAATGACATTAAGTAGCCCTATAGCTCCTTATAATGCCAGGCTAATAAAGTTGGTGACGTCTGCGTTGACGAATTTTATTTACTTCTTTTTCCTGTTCTTAATTCTTGTAGTAAAAAGTTGCTCTGAAAATTCCAGCATAATGCATTGGAATTTAACGCTCCGAATAAAAACTAGTAAAAATCGATAAAAAACCTGGTGGTGCGAGTGGCACCACGTCTCAAAATACAAGCCCTTAAAGATCAATGATCTGCAAGGGCTTTTTTAATTGGTTGACGATTGGGTTGACGGTTTTTAATTGAATTATTCTAGTGGTACGATTCATGTACAATGATCCTGTAGAAAAGCAGGATCAACAAATCCTTAAGAAAAAATGGATTATCCCTATTATAAGTGGTACCTTTAGAAAGTATTTTATGTATATTTCAAAAGCCCAAATCCCCCTTTAAATGCGGCAACTGAAAATCATCAAACAGATTACCAACAGGGATAATCTATCGCTGGACAAATACCTTCAGGAGATAGGTAAGGTCAAGCTGATTACAGCAGAAGAAGAAGTTGATCTCGCCAGAAGGATCCACGATGGGGACTTGAATGCACGGGACCGGTTGATAAACGCAAATCTCAGGTTTGTTGTTTCAGTCTCAAAACAATATCTGAACAACGGGATGAGTCTTCCTGATATGATCAGTGAGGGGAATTTCGGTTTGATCAAAGCTGCAGAACGATTTGACGAAACAAGGGGTTTTAAGTTCATATCTTACGCCGTTTGGTGGATCAGACAATCCATTCAGGTAGCCTTGGTAGAACAGGCAAGAATTGTACACCTCCCGTTAAACAGATACATTCAAGTAAAGAAGATAAAAAAGACCATTAATGTACTGGAACAAAAGTTGGAAAGAGAACCAACTATCCTTGAGATTACACAGGCATTAGAGCTAGGTACTAATGATGTGACAAAAGCCATACAAAATGCAGGGCGGTATATTTCAATGGATGCCCCACTTGTACAAGATGAAGAAGGCAACATGTATGATGTTTTGTTAAACGAAAACGCTTCCAGTCCTGATCAAGAATTGTTAACGGATTCACTAAGGAAAGAAATTGAAAGAGCCCTTAATACATTGAGCCAAAGAGAAGCCAATATTATCAGACTTTATTTTGGATTATCCGGCAAACATGCACAAACACTTGATGAAATTGGACAGAAATATAATCTGTCAAGAGAAAGGGTTAGGCAGATCAAAGAAAGGACGATCATAAGATTAAAGCATACTTCTAAAAATAGGGTATTAAAAACCTACTTGGGTTAACTAAATCCGCAACCCTAAGCCAGGTATACTTGATATGAATTTTCTTTGTCATGGTTCAGGATACGTAGTTTTCTCCTGATGTCCTGTTTAGCTTTTATGTTCATTTCGTTGACTTAGATTGACATTATTATTTTACAAATATGTCAACCAAAGTCTGAACTTCCAAAATTTGGTGAAATGGTTTATATTCGTATTATCTTAGGCAACCATTTCTGTTCCCATTTTTTAATTTCCTCAGTAATCGATGAATCAAAACTATAAAATATTATTAGTGTATCCAGAGTATCCGGATTCTTTCTGGAGTTTCAAACATGCATTGCGGTTTATATCAAAAAAGGCAGCTGTGCCTCCGCTGGGGTTAATAACCGTATCGGCAATGCTGCCTTCAACATGGCAGAAAAAGCTGGTGGATATGAATGTTACCTCGCTCAAAGCTAAAGACATTCAATGGGCCGATTATGTTTTTATCAGCGCCATGTATATACAGAAAGAATCGGTCGACTATGTTATTGGCGAATGCGTGAAGCAGGGTGTGAAGATTGTTGCTGGTGGGCCTTTGTTTACACAGGAATACCAGAACTATACGCAGATTGATCATCTTATTCTTAATGAGGCTGAAATAACATTACCTCTTTTTCTGAATGATTTGAATGAAGGTCATCCGGGAAAAATTTATAAAACTACCGAATTTCAAGATATTACGCATACTCCTGTTCCCGATTTCCAGTTATTATCAAGAAAAAATTATGCTTTTATGAATATACAGGTTTCGCGCGGATGCCCGTTCTCTTGTGAATTCTGCGAAATAACTTCTCTGTTCGGACATAAGGTAAGAATGAAATCGACAGAACAAATTCTTAACGAACTGGAAAAATTATATGAACTGCACTGGCGCGGAAATGTATTTGTTGTGGACGATAATTTTATTGGAAATAAAAATGCCATAAAACACGACCTGCTTCCTGCCATGAAACAATGGATGCAGGAACGCAACTATCCTTTTGTATTCAATACCCAAGCATCAATTAACCTGGCCGATGACGATGAGCTTATGAAGTTGATGACTGAAACAGGATTCAACTCGGTATTCATTGGTATTGAAACGCCTGAAGAGAATTCGTTGAAGGAGTGCAACAAGGTTCAGAATAAAAACCAGAATCTAATTCAAAGCATAAAAAAGATACAACAGGCAGGCATGCAGGTTGCAGGCGGATTTATCGTGGGCTTCGACAGCGATTCGCCATCCGTTTTTCAAAGGCAGGTCGATTTTATTCAGCAAAGCGGAATTGTTTCGGCTATGGTTGGACTGCTAAATGCCCCTAAAAATACACAGCTTTATAACCGTCTGAAGGCTGAGGACAGGCTGACCAGCATAACCTCAGGAAACAATACCGACTTATCCATGAACTTCGTTCCCCGCATGAACTATAACGATCTAATTGTAGGGTACAAGAAAATTATCCGCGACATCTATACCACAAAACCTTATTATAAAAGAATACGGAGGCTATTGCTTAATTATAAACCCCGCAATACAAAACCGGCAAGCATCAATTTTGCTACACTGATTGCTTTCTTCAAATCAATTTTTATTATCGGGATAATCAATAAAGGCAGGAGCAATTACTGGAAGCTTATGATATGGACACTGTTCAGGCGGCCGGGGTCGATGGTGAATGCTATAACATATACTATCTATGGTTATCATTACAGAACTGTGTACGGATTAAGGGATAAAAAATACTGACAAAGAAATCAGTTCAAAAATTAAAGAATAATTTTTATACAACTTCCTCATAAAAAGAAAGAAAATTTACTAATACTTAAAAAAACATCATGGAAAAGAGAAAAGGTATATGGTTCGTTTTATTTCCGGTTGTATTAACGACCTGTATGTATGTAGTTTTTTATTCAAGAATAGAAAGTAAACCAAGTAATGCTGGTTTCTGGCTTATCCTTGCAATGGGGATGTCGATTGGAGCCGCATTGACTCGATTTTTACAATGGTCAAACACAAAAAAACAGAATAAGGAATAATTGTCTCAAGGCTATATTTTTTTATTGCGTACCGGCCTGATAGTGGCTGTTATTAAACCTAATTAAAATAATTTCTCTCTTTAATTATGTCTATTCTCTTTTTTATTTCTAATCCATTAGTTAAATACCTTGACTCATCAATTGGGATTATTTCTTGAGAAATTGGATATATTGCCCGCGGATTTATCAACAACCTGAATTTTGCCTTATTATAATTTAATGGATTAATTCCTTCACAAAAAAGTAAACCAGAAATTCTTTAATTTATAATTTCATTATTTCTAATCTAAGGAGGGGTTAGTTCCCCGCTGCTTGCAGCGTAATTTTTATCTTTGTATGTATGAGCGAAAGCGAATATATACATAAATCGCACAATGTATCAATACTGCTGTATCATTTTGTTTGCCCTGCGAAGTATCGGAAAGTTGTGTTTGACAAGGGAGTAGATGAAACTCTGAAAGAAGTCTGTCTTGAGATTGAAAAGAGATATGAGGTTCATTTTCTTGAAATTGGGACAGACAAGAATCACGTTCATTTTTTGATTCAATCAGTTCCGAGCAAAAGTCCGACTCAAATAATCAAGATGTTGAAAAGTATCACAGCCAGAGAGATATTCAGAATCCATCCAGAGGTGAAAACACAACTGTGGGGAGGAGAATTTTGGACCGATGGATATTTTGTTAACACAGTAAGTAAGTTTGGAGATGAATCAACGATATCGAAATATGTCAGAGAACAAGGAGTTGAAAAGGACTATACTGTTTTGCACAAAGCAAAACAGTTGGATTTGTTTTCAGATACTCCGTAGCTTGCTGCGGAGTAGTTCATTAATAAGGC
>JBGPAO010000281.1:0-5200 GCA_041480755.1 Bacteroidia bacterium | reverse complement strand
TATAACCTGTCATCCCGTCCCCTCCAACATCAAAACCTTCAAATGGTGAGGGGCCGATCTGCTCATTATAATGTCCCAGGTAACCAAACTGTGCCTTTGTTGATAATACCAAATTCCCTGCCAGAGTTGTATACCATTCAGCTAAAAATTTCCATTTATGGAATTCGATATACTTATATCGCTCATTAAGAGTCATTTTCGAATAGTCCTTTCCTGATATCAAAGAGTAGGGAGGTGTAAACTGCAAGCTGACTGAGAAATTTGATCCTCTGCGCGGATAGATCAGCTGGTCAACCGATTTTCGGGCCAGGACGGTAGTGAAGCTGTAGGTTTTTGAAACTCCGTTGGAAAAGAAGAAATAACCCTTCCAGTCGTTCAGGGTGTATTGCTGAAATGTAATCTCATTATATAAAGTAAAAAAATCATCAGGCCAGGTTAACCTTCTTCCGAAACCAACAGAAGCACCCGAGATCTTGAAATTCTGATCTAATCCTTCTTTGCTATAATTCCAGTAACTGGATCCGCTGGTAATTGTATGATATAAAGAAATTGATAATGAATTAGGTTTTTTCCCTCCCAACCATGGCTCAATAAAGGAGAAATTATAGGCCTGGTACCATTTCCCGTTGGACTGTGCACGGACGCTAAGTGTTTGCCCGTCACCAGTCGGGACCGGCCGCCATGCTGAGGGCCTAAATACGTTCTTAGCCGAAAAATTGGAGAATCTCAACCCGATAGTCCCTACAAACATCCTGGCGCCCCATCCCCCTGAAATTTCAAGCTGGTCATTGGCACGCTCCACAAGTTTATATTCAATATCAACAGTCCCATCTGCAGGATTTGGTATAGGGTTTGGCTCAATTTTTTCCGGATCAAAGTGCCCCAGTGAAGCAAGCTCCCTGACTGTTCTGAGGATGTCTGACTTGCTGAAAAGATCTCCGGGCACTGTCCTTAGCTCACGGCGGATGACATGCTCATTGGTCTTGGTGTTCCCTGTAATGATAACCCTGTTGATAGTAGCCTGCTTCCCTTCATATATCCTCATTTCAAAATCGATGGAATCATCCTCAACATTCACCTCCACAGGATCAACAGAGAAGAAAAGGTATCCATTATCAAGATAAAGAGAGCTGACAGCATCTTCATCAACCTGAAGGCGTTCATCAAAGACCTTCTGATTAAATACATCACCTTTTTCGATGCCTAAAACACGATCCAGGATATCTGCGGGATATATGGTGTTGCCAATCCATGTTATATTCCTGAAATAGTATTTCTTTCCTTCTTCAAGTACTATTTTCAGTTTAATCCTGTCCTCAGATACGCGTGAAATGGAATCTGTTATCAGTTTGGCATCCCTGTAACCATTTTCGTTATAGAAATCGATCAGCTTTTGTTTATCTGCTTTATATTCCTTCTGAATGAGTTTTGAAGGTTTAAAAAAGTTGATATTGACCGCCTTTGTTTTTTTAAGGATTCTTTTAAGACGCTGTTCCTTATAAACATCAATGCCAACAAATTCTATCTCATCAATTTTTACCCTGTCATTTTTATTTATGTTAATCTGCAGGTGAACGCCATTTCCGGCAGTGGTATCCTTTTTCTGGATCATTTCCACTTCAGTATTATAGAATCCTTTTTCTATAAAATGTTCTTTAATGATACGTTCGGCATTATTAAGAAGATCGGTAGTAACCTGGCTTCCATTCCTGAGACTGATCTTTTCTTTCAGATCTTCTGTTTCCGCCTTGTTAATACCAGTGATTTCCAGACGGGTAAGCCTGGGCCTTTCGCGCAGATAAATATCCAGATAAATTTTACCTTCTTCTATTTTAGTAGCAGTGATCTTTACATCTGAGAACAATCCCTGTGACCAGAATTTATTTACGACGCTTGTGATATCATCGCCGGGTACAGTTATTATATCTCCGACACTCAGTCCTGACAGGCTGATAAGTACCATTGGCTCCAGGAATTCCACGCCCGAGATTGTAATTTCAGCAATCTCATAGTCTCTGGGATTGGAATAGTTGATTACCGGCATGTTATCATAATCCGGTTCCTGCGCCGTCATTTTTCCTGGAATAATCAGGAGAAGTGAGATACCAATGAGTAAAGCGCGTTTTATTTTATATGAATATATAGATGAAATCATGATATTACCTGTTCACTAATCATTCCAAATCTTCTTTCTCTGTGCTGATAATCCAGGATAGCCTTATAAAGATCCTCCCTGGTGAAATCCGGCCACAGTGTATCAGTAAAATATAATTCTGCATAAGCAATCTGCCAGAGCAAAAAATTACTTATCCTGAACTCTCCGCTTGTTCTTATCAGAAGTTCAGGATCCGGTATATCCTTTGTCTGAAGCATATCCGCCAGAAATTCCGGTGTAATGTCATCCGGATTTGCCTGGCCGTCCTTCACTTTTCTGGCTATTTTTACAACAGCATTATGTATTTCCCACCTTCCGCTGTAGCTCAGTGCAAGGATCAGCTTAAGTCCCGTATTTCCGGCCGTAATATTAATACATTTCCTGAGATTATTTTTAACCTGGCGCGGCAGGTCCTCAGTATCTCCGATTGTTAACAGGCTGATATTGTTTTTAGTAAGTGTCTTTGTTTCTTCATGAAGAGTTTTAACAAGGAGTGTCATAAGTGCATCAACCTCTGATCGTGGACGGTTCCAGTTCTCAGTGGAAAATGCATACAGGGTGAGGTATTTAACGCCCAGTTCAGCTGCTGCTTCAACTGTTTCCCTTACAGCTTTTACTGCATGCTGATGCCCGAAAACGCGCTGGTTTCCCCGCTGTTTTGCCCATCTTCCATTACCATCCATAATTATGGCAATGTGGTTTGGAAGTTTATCCCGTTTTATCATATCTTTCAGCGAATCACCCATAATAGTTGTTCACTCCTCATAAGCAGGGCATTCCAGGAGATAGGTCAAAAATTTATAAGTTACAAATATACCAACTATTGAATACCAATCATTATTATGATAAAAAACGGTATTGTCGGGGCCGGGGTTAACAACGCCATCAAGGCGGTCGTTGAAAGTTTTCCGGAACGACCATTCACCACCTGCGCTTATTCGCTTGCTGACATTAAATTTGAAACCTGCTCCGTAGGTAATTACCAGGTCCGTTGTTCCTCTTTTATCAGGTGAAAAAACAAAATTATAACCCAATCCTCCAGTAACATAAGGAGTATACCGGTCCTTTCGCTTGCCATGCTGGTAGGGCAAAAAATTAAACTCAGTATTTAAGGCAAGCTCCAGGAATGATGTCTGAAAACTTAATGCCCTGGCCTGCTGGAAATCATTGGTAAAATCGAGGTCATCTCCCCTGAGGCTGCCATAAATGGCATGAAAGCGAAGGGAGTTCCGTTGGTTGAAATTATATCGGTAAATTGCTCCGAAATCCGGGGACGGCTTGTAAAAATGACGTACCGGATTGATCTCACCCATATAGTATGATGCACCTCCGAAAATCCCCATATCTCCTTTTCTCTGAGACCATGCATCAGGTAAAATACAAGCAAGTATGAGAATGAGAAGGGAAATCTTCACCTGACTAAACGAATGAAGCGCGCCGTCTTCCAAACATTGGCAAGCCTTTCCGTGATGTTTTGATTCTGTATATAACATTAAAGACTGCGAAATAATAAATATCTTGTGCTTTTGAATACGATGTACCAGGATAAATGATATTAGGAGCATAACCATCCAACCAATCTGTGGTTGTTAATCTTCCTCCAAATTCTGCACCAATTGAAAGATCGGCACTCATTACATATTTAAACCCTAGCCCTATCGGGAAAGTCACCCCCGCTGGTGACCTGTTAATGTCAAAATTCACCAGGTTTTTTTTCGGTGTCACCCATCCAAAAACACCTCCGACCCCTGCAAATGCATATAAGTTATAGTGGGAATAATTGTTGATCATCCCACGCTTGCTGAACATTGCATTTGTCCGGTACCTCTGCTCTTCAGTAATAATTGAAAACTCGAACTGGGCAGATGGTTCAAATATCATAGATGTAAACGCACAATTTCGCTCAATATTTCGTCCACCTTTATCATCACCTTTAAGAAATCCGTAAATAAAATTCGCTTTTATGGCCATATTGTGCCTTAACTTGTACCTTGCACCAATGTAAAATGAGGGGCGAGTATTGAATAACTCAATATCCTTTATTCCGAACAGATTGTTTTTATCGGGTGTCCCACCAAGGTCACCAAAATAATGGGCAGTGCCAATCCCGATCATTCCTTCGTACCGTCTTAACTTCCATTTCTGGGAATAGGCCCCCGAAATCAAAAAGAATATTGAGAATATTAAAATTACAGTCTTCCTGAGATTCATGATTTCGTACAATTATATATATACAAATGTAAAAATAATTAACTCAAGAAAAAAAGAAACAGAAACATAGTTGCAAGTTGCAAGTTACATGTTACAAGGTGCAAGTTAAGACATTTCAATGAATTACTTATACTGCTCACTTCTTCCCAGTTCCCAGGTTCTTCTCAATTATTGATGTCAGGATGTCGATTCCGACCTCATTGTTTCCGCCGTGGGGGATAATGATGTCAGCATATCTTTTGGTCGGTTCGATAAACTGTAAATGCATTGGCTTTACAGTTTTTTCGTAACGTTCAAGGACCTGGATCACCGACCTTCCTCTTTCATTGATATCTCTGAGAATAACCCGGCCAAGCCGGTCGTCGGCATCTGCATCAACGTACACCTTAATATCCATCAGTTTTCTGAGTCCGGCATCGGCAAGAATAAGAATTCCTTCAATAATCACGACATCCGAAGATTTTACAGTGATTGTCTCCTGAGAACGCGTGCAGTTTATATATGAATAAATCGGCTGCTGGATGGTCTTACCCACTTTAAGCTTTTTAATATGGTCTATAAGCAGGGTGAATTCAAGCGATGAGGGATGGTCGAAGTTGATCAGTTGTCTTTTCTCAACCGGAAGATGGCTGTTATCGCGGTAATAGGAATCCTGCGGCAGAACTACAACGTGGTCGGGGTGAAATCTTTTGACGATCTTTTCCACCACAGTGGTTTTACCGGAGCCTGTTCCGCCTGCGATTCCGACTACGAGCACGTTGAACTGATTTAGATGATATCTTTGCTAATATAATACAATATCGGGATAATTGACTCACCCCATTTTTGCCTTAG
>JBGPAO010000280.1:0-5206 GCA_041480755.1 Bacteroidia bacterium | reverse complement strand
CCGAAATCATATTCCAGTTCCTGACTGAGAACTTCAGTATAAAATTTTTTGGATCTTTCTATATCCTTGACAAACAGAACGATGGAATGAAAACGTGGTTTCATGGGAACTCTGATTAATTTTGGCTTACTATGAGATAAATTTACACATAAAAATGTGAACGGGATATCACAAGTTATTAATTTTGTAAGTGTTTTATAAGTGCTTTAATTAAGATTAAAATATGAATGAAATGGATAAAATTGCTCTGGTAACTGGCACAAACAGGGGAATAGGACTTGAAATATGCAGACATCTTGCATCAAGAGGTATTACAGTTATAATGACAGCCAGGAATATGCAGGCAGGCAGGCCGCTGGTCAATGAACTGCGGAAGCAATGGAAACATGTATGGTTTCATCAGCTGGATGTCCTGGATGAGAAAAGCATCCGGGATATGTACCAGTACATGGACATCAGTTATGGGAAACTTGATATACTTGTTAATAATGCGGGTGTGTTCCTGGACGAAGGGAAAAGCGCACTTGATCTGGATATGGATACACTCAGATCAACAATGGAGACAAATCTGTACGGACCATTCAGGCTCATTCAGGTGATGGTGCCGCTTTTAAAAAAGAGTGAAGATGCAAGAGTCATTAACATTTCCAGTACGATGGGCCAATTTGCCGGATTAGGTCAACGGAGCGCTGCTTACAGGATTTCTAAAGCTGCTCTTAATGCAATGACGGTTATTTTTTCTGCTGAGCTTTCACCATCTAATATCAGGGTAAATTCAGTTCATCCGGGATGGGTGAAGACTGATATGGGCGGTCCCGGTGCAACCAGGTCGGTTGAAGAGGGGGCTGACTCAGTCGTCTGGCTTGCAACAGCAGATAAAATCCCGAATGCCAAATTTATCTATGATAGAAAAATAATTGAATGGTGAAATTATGAATAAGCGAATAGTCCTTTTTGTAATAATTATTTCCCTGCTGAATCTGTTTAAGCTGGAATCACAGATAAGCTCTGGCGGATCACCAGTAAGTTTCAGTGAGCACTTTAAATCTGCGGTTGAGATCCCGGCATACAGACTTCCGGCAGTTGATAATGATGCCTTAATTAAGGAGGATAATGAAAACGGTCTGGCATATCAATGCGAATCAAGGATAGCCATGGGCTTTGATGTCGATATAAGTCCTGATAAAAATGGCATCTGGGAGAAATTGCCGGATGGCGATCTTTCACAGGCAATTTCAGGATCTGTTATAAAGGCTACTACTTATCAGCTTGATTTTTGCCTTGTTGAAATGAACTCATCTCCTCCTCTTTCATACAAACTATATTATTCAGGATGGGATAATTAATCTGGAATTTAAGCATCAGCTGAACAGTGCAGCCAGGATGAAAATAATGGATATGTCAGGAAGAATATTATTTAGCACTACTATTTTACCAATAGAAAGAGTAAAAAGACTTGACCTTTCCGGATATCCTTCAGGGGTATACCTGATTGAAGTGCGATCTGCCAGCTCCCTGACTGTTCAAAAACTAATCCTCGAATAAGGTCACCGATCAGGTTATAACTTTACCATGCTTCCCGGTTCCTGCGCCATCCAGAGTCCCGCGCAGGCCATAAGTACCGGTCCGATGGACCAGGGATCACCTGGTATTGAGGGAGAGTGGAGATAATCCTGATTGTCTGGAATGGGGCCTGTATAATGACTGGTATTTAAGACGCAGCCATCTTCCCTGACAAATCCCAAAAGGGCTGTAATTCCTGATTCAGCGACAGTGAGGTAGGGATTTCTGTCAAGCCAGCCCCGGTGAAAACCCTTATACAAATAGTGGACGAATAATGCAGTGCCAGAAGTTTCCTGGTAAGCTTCTTCTAAATTTGTCAGCTGATGCCACATCCCTCTTGGGTCCTGGTACCTGATCAGATCATTACAGAATTCGTTCAGGATTGCTTTCAACCTGCTGAAATACACGGAGTCCTTCGGAAGCCAATCCATGCCATCAACTAATCCACGTAACACCCATCCCTGTGAGCGATTGGAGTGGACTCGTGTAATCTTACCCGGATTATTGTTCCAGTTTTTACTTTCGTGCCACAATCCTGTTGCAGGGTTTCTGAGATTTTTCCGGTATAACTCATACTGATTTACACATTCTTCATAAAATGCTTCATTACCGGTTAGAAATCCTGCGCGGGCCATAAAAACTGAATATCCCTGCAGCAAGCCGACAGATATCTTTTTATTTTCCGGTATGACTCCATAACAAACAGATCCATCATCATCCCTTAAAACGGATGTTTTCCATTCAGCCGCAGTATCCTCAAATCCTGAAATAAACTTTATATTTCCGGTCCTTAACCAGGTCTCAAAATGGAGGCATGAACAGAAGACCTTAACATTAAGATTGGCAGAATTATTTTCCTCCCTGAAATCCCATACTTTGAGAACATGGCTCAGATATTCCTCTTTCTTTGCAGCATCATACAGATACAATAGTCCCACCAGCGCAAGATCTGCAGGCTCGGATGGGTGGATCCGGTGATCCCTCATGATTGTCTGTGCAATCTTATCACCTGTTTCAATTGGATTCGGTTGTTTCATATACCAAAGTTTGAACAACCCTTGGAGCTCTTAAAGAGCTCCAAGGGTTTTATCAATTGCAACTGCTGACATGCCGTCAAGTGAATTGATCTCCGGTTCTTTACGAGTGCGGATTACAGTAATAAAATCTCCGATATTCTTTGCTAAGGCTTCAGATTTAAGTTTTTCATCCCGTGCTTCCCTGTCGTCACCGGGTATATCATTTATTCCTGTTAATATTCCCCCGCTGTTTAATGAAATGTTCAGGTTCTCACCTGTGAAAGCTATTGACCAGCCATCGGATTTACTGTCTGAACTGCAGAGTAAAGAGATCCCGTTAAAATCCACTTCAAGTTCAAGTACATCATTGTGCCGGGTAACTAAACCTGATGGATTCCTTTTCAGAATGCACGATATAAGTCTTATCAACCTTGCAGCATTTCCTGTAAAACCGTCTGCAGGGGGGAGATAGCTTTCTGCCGGCCTGGTCTGATTAACAATTAATTCAATGTGCCTTACAGATCCGATTCTGCTCTGGATCTGGCTGGAAAAATATTGAAAAGGTTCCCAGAATCTCAAAGGATCCAGCATGGCTATCCTTCGATCGGATAAATTCGATTGCTTTTGCAGGGCATCAAATTCCTCATAATCTTTTGCCAGGGGAAATGGTGTAAGAACATCCTTATTCATCTGGAGAAGCATCAATAAAACAGGAGCTTTTTGAATAAGCGGGAGTAAAACAATTGACCCATTTGAACCTGTGAATAATGCCTCCTCAAGTGATTTAAAATGAAGGATTGTTTTTTTAAATTTTTTAAAATGTGAAAGATAAACCGGAAAAAGAGTTTCCGGTCCTATATAATCGATCTCAACCAGATCCGTTTTTGGTTGCCCGGGTTTACGGATACATGAAACCCCAACAACTCCGGCAGCTGTTATTCCTGCAATAGCACCGGTGGTCGACAGAATAAACTTCCTGCGGGATATGCTTTTATATTTTCTGTAATGACCTGCCACAAATAGTTCTAAGAACCAGTCTCAAATGAATAATTTCCACTGCCGGCTTCAAATATGATAACATCCTCCAGGGCTTCGATGAATTTCAATCCTTCAGAAAGATTTACCGGAGCACCATCGGAAAAAATCACAGATCCGTTTTCTGAAATTTTTGGAGAGATCATTCCATGCACAGGCAGTTTTATAGTAGCCCATGTATTTGGTGGTATTGAGATATCAATCTTAAGCCCGTTATCTGTCCTGTACCAGTTACACCATATGGGCCCGTAAACTGTTTCGGTTTTGCCTTCCGCCCAGGTCAAACCATCAGCAGGCATCGGTGCAATTATCGAATGCTTGAATCCGGGTTCCATCTCATCCGGTCTGATCCCTGCAAGGTAGGCATAATACCATTCTGCAACTGATCCAAGGGCAAAGTGATTTCTTGAATTCATCTGATCGGGGGGCTCTGTGTCGCTGTTCCAGAGTTCCCACATTGTTGTTGCACCTTTCTCTACCATATAGCCCCATGAGGGATATGAGGACTGAGTTGCAACTTCATAAGCAAGATCATGATATCCCCAGTCGCTTAAAACAGGGAGAATATATCCTGTCCCTAAAAATCCTGTAGATGGATGTTTGCCTCTTTTTACCACATTTGAAGCTATATTATCGACTACCTTCCTGCGGTAATCATCCGGTGTAATCCCGAATGCCAGGGGAAGAATGTTTGCAGTCTGCGTAGCTCCCGGATAATTAAAGGTTTTGACATTCAGGTATTTTTTATTGAATGCGGTCCGGATTTCTCCGGCAAGGGTAGTATAGGTCTCAGCGTCATCTGACTTCCCCAGTATTCCGGCTACCTTTGCCAGGAGAGTTGTACTGTAATAATAATAGGCTACAGAAATAGGAGCGCTGGGAGATTCTACCACAGAAACCCAGTCACCATAACCGCCCCAGCCATTCTGATTAAAAATATAAAGGTTATCCTTGCTTTCTTTTCTCATGTATTCCACCCATGCTTTCATCCCCTCATAACTATTTTCAAGTATTTTTTTATCTCCGTAGAATTTATATACCATCCATGGAACTACAGTGATTGCATCTCCCCATGCGGGTTTCCCCGGCCCGCCGACAACAATTGCCGGATTGACATCATATATCCATCCTTCTTTTGTCTGGGAATCAGTCATATCCCTTACCCATTTAGTAAAGAAAGGCGCCATATTCATATTGTAATTTGCTGTCGGTGCAAACATCTGTGCATCACCTGTCCATCCAAGCCTTTCGTCCCTCTGGGGACAATCAGTGGGAACGGAATACATATTCCCTTTCTGCCCGTTAAGTATATTTTGCCATATCCTGTTTAACAGATCGCTGGAACATTCGAATTTTCCTATATCAGGTGCACTGGAATATATCTGTAGTCCTTTAAGTGTTTCTGTAGTCGGTGTTCCCGGAAATCCTTCCAGTTGAACATACCGGAAACCATGGTAAGTAAACCATGGATGCCAGTTCTCTTCACCCGAACCTTTAAGTATATAATAATCAGTAGCTTTGGCACTTCTCAGGTTTTCCTGGGCTACTGTTCCGTCATCGTGCAGCAATTCTGCAAACCTTAAAGTGACTTT
>JBGPAO010000279.1:0-5213 GCA_041480755.1 Bacteroidia bacterium | reverse complement strand
AGATCTGTTTGTCATCATTCAATTTTTAAAATGGTTACCTTTATTCCATTCGGATGCAATATATCCTCCTATACGAAATCCATTTGCCATGATCGTCAGGGCAGGATTGAATCCGCCATTGGTTACATGAAGACTGGCATCGGCCACAAACAGGTTGGGGACGGAGTGTATCCGACCAAATTTGTCAGTAACTGAGATTTTTGGATCATTGCCCATCCTGCACGTACCTGCCTGATGGGACATTGCTCCGACAAACCTTGATGTCCCGGGTGTCTTCCATATAAAGATTGCACCAGCCTCCTTTAACCACATTTCAGCCTTTAATGCCATGAAGGTGCATCCTTCAACATCGGTTTCATTCGGCGCTGGCGATAACCTTGCAACCGGGATTCCCCAGAAATCCCTGACTGATGGATCGACCGTCACCTTCTGTTCGAACCTGGGTATGTCCTGATATGGCCCCTGTACCCTGAGGTATCTCCTGTAATTAATCCGCTGGAAATCTTTATGTTCTTTCCCCCATGTTTTTGATCCGGGCGGACGAATGCCGATAAAAGCATAAGGTCTGATGAAAAATGAATTTGTAAGATATCCTCCTCCAACTATTCCCGGATTATGGTGACTGAAATCACACACCGAAACGGATGATCCGGGTCCGAAATCATCATATACATCTTCAGCGAACAGGCCATGAGCTCTTGGATAAACGTGACCATGAAGGTTTTTACCTACCCATCCGTTTTCGTTCCCTATTCCATCAGGGAAATATTTTGATTTTGAGTTAAGCAGTAACCTTGCTGTTTCAATTGCTGAGGCAGAGATAACAACAATATCAGCAGTCTGTACCTGTTTCCTGTTATCCTTATCGAAATATGTTACTCCTGTGATCCTTCCCTGCTCATTTACATTTACTTCACTTACAACACAATGGGTACGCAGGTTGCAATTACCTGTTGCAAGGGCCACAGGGATAACTGTATTATGAGTTCCTGCCTTGGCGTTCACAGGGCACGGTGATCCGTTACAGTTGCGCATCCGTATGCAGGCCGGACGTCCTCCGTATGGCACGGAATTTCTTAAAAACGGATTCGGGAAAGGATGCCATCCCAGTCTTAATGCAGCCTCATGAAGAAGCCTGGCTCCTTTATTAAAAGAAAACGGGGGCATCGGCTGAGGCTTCTTCCTGGGTGGAGCAAAGGGATTCTGACTATCGTCGCCTGAAACACCAAATTCCCATTCAGCTTTTTCGTAATAGGGTTCAAGGTCTTCATAGCTGATAGGCCAGTCATCCAGTGTTGATCCCGGCACGTGACCATAGGTGGTTTTCATCTTGAAATCCTCTCTCATGTATCTCCACGCAAGCGCGGCAAAAGTAACAGTTCCGGATCCGACACAGGCGGCTATGTTATTATAATTAGATTCACTCGGCAGAACAATCTGGCTGCTGCCGTCAGGAAATTCTATTACTCTCCGGTACCGTTTATCATCAGGACCGCAGGAATTTCCCAACGGCCCGGTAGGTTGTGACATAAGTTCATCATCAGTATGATCATCATAAGAGATCCAACCTCCTCTCTCAAAGAGCACAACCGATAATCCTGCGGTACTCAGTTCTTTAGCCACCACACCGCCTCCGGCTCCTGAGCCTACCACAATTGCATTTACATGTTTATTTGCCATAATCTAGCCTTTGTAACGGTTTTGTCCTATAATTAATGGATAATCCAGGCCTATCATCCTGTAGCTCAATTTGTTCTTGTTCCCTCCATGAACCGGACTTCCGTAATATGACTGCATTGAATGATCAAGTATCAATCCGAAGAATTCTTTATCAAAACCACCAGACCAGACATTCTCTTTCATAAGTCCGGATTCCATTTTTTCCAGGAATATGGTCTGCTCCTCCCAGGGCAGCTCTTCAAATCTTTTCTGATAGATTGAGTTACAGCTTTCCTGAATAGCAGATAATCCTTTACGGTAGATCACCTGATATCTTTTATATGCTCCAACCAATTGTTTGTCGATAAAGTTGGTGACTCCTGAATTTCTTCCTCCCGGCCATTCATCGGAAGGAATAATCTGCTCAGCTATCGCATCTACAAGGATTGCTTCAGAATCGGTGAAAAAGCGCCAGTTGGAATCCGCTCCGGAACATCCGGGAAGTAAATAAATACTACCTGCACCAACCGCGGCAAGTTTAACAAACCGCCGTCTGGTGAACCTGTTACTTATAGCCATGTTGTCTCTTTATGTGTTTGAATGATTTTTGAAAGTGTTAGCCGGTTATCCATTTATAGGTACAACCCTGATTGAAATGAACAGTTTCAATTTCAGGGAATCTCTCTTTTATGATCTGATTCAACATTCTAATCCCCATTTCTTCGGAAGTCCCGTGATTGATGATAATCAAAGGCCGGCCACTATCGGCAGCAAACGTTGTTTGTATCCACGTTCTGACTACATCATCGATGGCGATGAAGATATCCGGTTGAAGATCACTGAAATCCATGGGGTTGCAGATGCAGCCTGTACCAATGCCGACACTTGAAACCAGGAAATCCGGATCCCCGTAAAAAGCAACACCAGGCTGTCCTATTTCCAATAATTTATGAGCGATCGCTGAGGTTACCAGTGAAGCCGGCTGAGTATCAATTTTGTATACATTGTAATATGTACGGGAGGCAATGATTTGCTCATTACCATAACCTAAATACTGACCCAGTGCAAAAGGAATTCCCCTGTCCTTAAGTGCGTCGATGGTATCATGATTTCTGATGATGACAAGACCATTTTCCAGGATCCATTTCTTTTTTTCCCCCACCAGTTCAAGGTATTGTTTTTTAGTAAAGTCCGGTGCTTTATAATAATCCTCCTGTCCCTCATCAAGATCCCAGTGGGTATAGAATGTAGGTTCATGGGTTACTAAAATGTTCACCCCTGTCTCAACAGCTTTTTTACAGGTTTCCCAGTAGGGCATCCAGCAGGTGCCAATTTTCCTGACTTTTATTTTGGGATCACCAATAATAATTCTGTCCACGGTTTTTGGTTCCAACCTGGTCAGTGAAACCAGGAATTGCTGAAGTTCAGCAGCAGAAATATCCGGAGAGGTAACTGCTCCGGATAATGCTCTGCCTTTGATTATTCCCGCAGCAGAATATATGCCACCGGCAAGTGCAGTTAATTTAATAAATTCTTTGCGATTCATCATATTTTCTTTTTGAGTGGTAACAATGATACGCTAATAATACCAATAATGCCCAGCATCACCAATATAGCAAATCCTCCGGAATAAATTCCGGTCCTGTCACGCAGCCAGCCTACCATCATGGGTGAAAAAGCTTCAGCCAGCCCGTCAAAAGTCAGAATAATGCCCATAATACGCCCCATGATTTTAACACCAAATAACTCGGCAGCCATAAGGGGGATGATCATATAATCACCGCCAAGTCCGATTCCGAATATAAATGCGAAAATATAGATAACTCCGGGCGTTTTGGCCAGTAACAGAAGGGGTATAGATCCTGCAACCAGGGTATAGATCAGAATCATTACGTATTTTTTCTGTATCCGGTCGGCCATCCACCCCATAAAAAGACGACCGGCAATGCTGGCAGCAAGAATAATGGAGATTATATTTGCAGAAAGTTCCTGAGAGTATTTCAGATCAAGACTGAAAAAAAGTTTAAGGTTTTGGATTGTGCCGCTGACTGCTCCGATGGAGCACATACTACCAATGAGCAATAAATAAAACGGCCATCCTTTCAGTATGTGGTTAAGGGGAATTTTTGGTTCGTCCTGCAACTGGGTTCGTGTTTGGCCTTCAGGATTATCCTTCACTAACCAGATCATCGGGAAGGCAATAATGATCATTAGTATTCCAAGTATCATAATGGACTGGTGCCATTCGAAAACGAGGTTAAGTTTTTTAGCGATCTGAGGCACAAGCATGCCACCGATGCCGATTCCCAGGTAAGCAATTCCCATGGCTCTGCCGCGTGAACCGGTAAACCATCGTGATATCAGCACCTGGTTGGGCAATGGTCCGCCACAGATGTAACCAAGGGCATTGAATAAATAAAAGAAGTAGTACTGCCAGAGTGAGGTTACCTGGCTCAGACCAATCAGGGCCGTACCACCCATCAATACACCTGCAAGCATTACCCGCCGTGGGCCGAAACGGTCGATCACCCAACCGGCAAAAAATGCGAACATGCCAATGATTACTTTACCGAATGCATTTCCCGATGTTATTGTTGCCCTTGACCAGCCCAAATCCTGTACCCAGAAATCATAAAAGAAGGGCAGACCATAAAATGAGATTCCCACCATTGAGAAAAGACACAGAAAGCCTGTCGCGGTGACTATAATCTGTCCGGAACCTGGTTTACCGGTTTTCATATATTAATAAACTTGTTAATCAGGGATACCAGATTGGCTGAAAGAATTTTTTCCTTTTGCTCGTCAGTGATAAATGCATTCCTGATTCTCGAGATAACTGTTCCCGGATCGTTAATTGTGAAATCCGAGCCGAAAAGTATCCTGTCCGGACCAATTGTTTTAATCGCGTATTCAAGAACCCCCATGCGATCATGGCCATATCCGGAAGTATCTAAATAGAAATTGGGATTTTTGGCAACGGTATCAATTCGTTTAAAAATGGTTTCCCATTCCCGATCATCACCAAAATGTGCAAAGGCTATGGTTGCCTGTGGAAATCTGTCAGCTATATAATTAATTTCATCTCCCTCTGTATGTAAAGCAAGAATCATATCCAGTTTTTGCACCTGTTCAACCAGCAGGTCAAATTCTTTTATACGGTAATCAAAGGGTATTATATAATTGCATAGTTCACCCACCCAGACAAAACCGAAGTCTTTACGACAGATCTCCAGTTCACGGAGAGATTCCTCAATGAATTGAGGATTTACAACGCAAGCTCCCATAAACCTGCCCTGGTATTTTTCAACATAGCTGGCTACTTCCCTGTTCCCGGCAATAAATTCTGAGGGTTGGGGATGATAACTCCGCTGGGAGTTAATTATTCCTCTATTCACGCCGGTTTTATCCAGATAAGCAACAAAATCATCAAAAGTCTGTGTAACCTTATACCATTGCCACCTTTCGCCAGCTTCAGGAGGACAATGGAGATGGCAATCGAATATTTCAAAATCCATATCTTCCTTTCTGACTTCTTCTTTTTTGTTGCTATTATT
>JBGPAO010000278.1:0-5228 GCA_041480755.1 Bacteroidia bacterium | reverse complement strand
CTTTTTTTACTTGCAGGGAGGATTATGAGCCTTCAGGAAGGACTTTTCTCCAACCTCAGAATTATATGGTCAGATAATTTCAATATAGATAACTAATATATGGTTTAGAAAATAATAGTTAATTTAAATTACTTTTTGAGATGCAATGCCTTAAACAAGTTACATAAAATATGAAAAGCAAAAAAAGCTCCAGGATTCAATCCGCGATCAAGCCAATAAGAAAGATACTGGCGGGTATCAGGAAAACATTAACACCCGATTCAACAGCATGGAAAAGTGCATCCATTGGAATAGTCATAATCATACTCGTTCTTTTACTGATACTGTCAATCCTCTATGTCTCCAAACTTGGTATAATGATTTCCGGACTTTTTTTCCTGTATTTCAGTATCATGGGAATTGCCTCAGCACTGGGCTTCTTGCTTTTGATTAAAGTTATTAATATTATCCCGAATATTTATAAATGGGTGTTAGCAGGGGCTGTGGTAATATTAATGTTTTTCTGGCCGGCTGACCCTGCAGGGAAATTACTGATAGTGGCAGTAACAATATTGTCGGCTTCATTTATTGCAGGAACTTCAGGTATTTTGATAAGAAAAGGCTGGAAAAGAAAACGTCCCCTGAATACGGTCCTGAATGTCATCTTTTTAACTATTGGTCTCACCGGCCTGATATTGGGATCTGTCTGGCTGCTGAGCAATGGTAAAAAAACAGAAATGCCTGAAAATGCAGCTCTGAAATCAAAATACAGGCCTGCTATTATTGACCTTCCTGACCCCTCTGAAGAGGGTGAATATGAGGTTCTTAAAATATGTTATGGAAACGGTAAGGACCTGCACCGTGAAGAATTCGGCAAAAACGTGAATATTATTACTGAACCGGTGGATGGCAATCGTTTTGTTTCTAACTGGGATAAATTAAATGGCTGGGCAAGAACAAAATACTGGGGATTTGATGAAAAAGCCCTGCCATTGAATGCCCGTGTATGGTATCCTGGCGGTAAAGGTCCCTTTCCGCTTGTATTAATTGTACATGGAAATCACCTGGACAGGGATTATTCTGATCCCGGCTATGAATATCTGGGCAGGCTTATGGCCAGCCGTGGATTTATTTTTGTTTCAGTGGATGAGAATTTCCTGAACGCATCATGGGCAAACATATTTAGAAGCCTCAAAGAGGAGAATGACTGCCGTGCCTGGATCTTATTAAAACATCTTGAATTGTGGGAAAGGTGGAACAGCGACACCACCAATCCTTTTTACGGAAAGGCCGACCTTGAGAATATTGCCCTGATAGGGCATTCCAGGGGAGGCGAAGCTGTTGCTATTGCAGCAGCATTTAACCAGCTGCCATATTATCCTGATGATGCTTCAGTTGAATTCAAATTTGGATATAAAATAAAATCGGTAATAGCAATTGCACCGGTTGATGGTCAGTATAAACCAGCTAAAACAGGAACTTTCTTCAATAATGTCAATTATTTTGTCCTGCAGGGTTCACATGATATGGATATGCAATCCTACCACGGGGCAAGACAATATCAACGGATCAAATTTACAGACGATGATTTCCATGTAAAAGCAGGTTTATATATATGGGGTGCTAACCATGGGCAGTTTAACACTATATGGGGGAGGAATGATGTTGGATACCCGGGGATAGCATTATTTAACAGGAAGCAGCTCATTACTGAACAGGATCAAAAGAAAATTGCAATGGTTTATATTTCAGCATTTCTGGAAGCGACCCTAAATCAGAAATATGGTTATCTGGGATTGTTCCGTGATTGGCGAACCGGACTTAACTGGTTGCCGAAAACTGTTTTCCTGAACCAATATGAAGATTCAGACTGCAAATTTGTCTGCTCATTTGAGGAAGATATAAATCTTAAGACAACTACTTTGAAAAACGGAGGAATCACCTCTTCAAATCTGACAGTATGGAAAGAAAGCATGGTACCGCTGAAGTGGGAAGAACAGGATACAAGGGCAGTTTTTGTTGGCTGGAACCTAAAGGCAACGGATTCATTAACAGGAAGTTACACAATAACAATTGAACCCGGAGATGAGCTTAAAATTGACACAACTGGCTGGCTTATTTTTTCAATTGCCGAATCAAAAGAAAGCTCAAATCCACATTCTAAAGATCAAAGTGAAGAAAATGATTCTAATGACAACCTGAATAAGGATGAAAAAAAGGATAGTCTTGATTTTACAATAGTTCTGAAAGACTATTACGGCAATTCTGTTCAACTGTCATTGAGTCAATATTCTTATCTTCAGCCTCAGCTGGAAGCAAAAATTATGAAAGCAGACTTCATGACAAAAACTGCAAAGTCAGAAATAGTTTTTCAGACATTCTTCTTTCCGCTCGCAGAGTTCAAAGAAAAAAACCCGGCATTTACACCGGATAATATTAAAGAAATACGTTTCGTCTTTGACAAAACAGGTGAAGGTGTTATTGTCATTGATAATATCGGGTTCTGGGGGGATTGAGCATCCGTCAGCTGAAGCTGACGGGAATTAAAAATACAGGCTGCAGGGAAGCAGGGGTACAGGGCAATAGGGTAGCAGGTTAGTGAGACTGATATTTTACGAGTGAAACGTTGTAAAATATCATAGTCGAACTAATCCCGATGGAAATCGGGAGAGAAGGTTACAAAGTAAAAAGATTACAAGATTACAAGGCAGCAGGATTACATGATTAATTGCTACTACTTAAGGTAAAGGATTTTGATTTAGATAATAATTAAAGGATAAATGGGATTACGGCCTTTCTCTCTGCGGGGTAATCTTTAAAAGTGTTTTTATAGAAATTATGATGGTCAATAGCCCTGGGTAACAAATTGAAAAATGACCAGAGAGCAAATGCCAGGGCAGCTATACTCCATGACATCAGCGCAAATCCGAGCCATTCAATAATCTCGCCAAGAAAATTTGGACATGAAACATAACTGAACATACCTCCGTAGGGCACAGAATATCCATTAGAAGAATTCTTTCGGAGTGACATCAGTATTTCATCTGATTTAATATTAATTGTCATACCGCAAATGAAAACAATAAGCCCTGCAATAAAACGGGGATCATATAGCCATGTCAGGTCATAATCAGGTTTAATATTACCGAAATAAAAACCATTAAGAAATCCATTTACCAGGTTAAAAAATAATGCAAATACCACAATCAAAATGGGCATTTTCTTTTTTTTCGTTTTTGTCCGCAGAGGGTAAATAAAAGTCCGGTGAGTATAATGCGCCAGCCAAATTAAAAAGAATAACCAGGTAATTCCGGTAGGTGTACCTGGTCCTAAAAGAAAGAAAATTATAAATACAGCCAATGCAGGCAGTTCCATTATTATCCAGCCAAGTCTATTGGGAAGTGAAGGTCCCCAGCCTTTTCTGTTATGCCTTCCGTAAGGTGCCGGAATTTTTAATAACACAGCAAAAAGTATTGCTCCAAATCCGATCCAGGCATATGTAATTGAAATAAAATTTTCCCTGATCATAGGCAGTTGTTGATCTTGAACCATTCGATGGTATCCTTAACAGTTATATCAATGGGTCTGGGATGATATCCTAAATCTTTTTGTGCTTTACCAGATGATATCATCCGGTGGCTGTGCCTTACAATATCAAGGGATTCACGTGTATAAAGCGGATCTGTCCTGCGCAGGAAGGCATATAATCTCAGAAAAGGAACACCAAGTTCAGCCAGCCAGTATGGCAGGATGACATGGTTATTCCTGACAGGATAAAACTGCGAAATCAGTTTTACAAGGTAAGGCAGTGATAGCCATTTTCCTGACAGAAGATATCTTTCACCCCTCCTGCCTTTTTCTATTGCCTGCATAGTTCCCAATGCAACATCACGTACATCGACCCAGTCATATCCGCCTGCCACCAGTCCGGGTAATTTATTCTGGCAGATCTGGATTATTGCTTTTCCCACGAGAGAAGGTCTGAAGTCAAATGGACCTACCACAGAAGTCGGATTTATTATCAGGCCATCCATACCGTTATTTATTGCATCAAGCACAAGCTGCTCACTCCAGGCTTTGGTCCGGTTGTAAAGAATTGGATCTTTAAGTGCAAGTGGCCGGGTCTCATCAAGAACCTGATTAAATGGTTCCTGGGTTAAAGCATGTATTGAACTGAAATGTATGAAACGCCTGACAGGTATTTTATTAATAACTTCCAGTATATTCCTGGTTCCATTAATGTTAATTGAAAGGAGATCGCGTTCATTGGTGCCCCTGATAGAGATGGCAGCTGCCATATGAATTACAATATCACAGCCACTGACCAGAGGTTCAAGAGATTTTTTATCAAGAATATTTCCGGGAAACTTTTCTACCGGGATCCCATCCAGGCTTTTACTGGAAAGATTTATCAGGGCCCTTACCTGGTGACCTTCGGCTGCCAGTAAACGGCAGAGATTTGCGCCAATATGGCCGCTGGCTCCGGTTATTGCAATTCGCATTTTCTAAGAACTATGCAAGATTTACCGGCGAAAGGTAATAAATATATTCAAGTTGAAAATCTGAGATATGATTACAGTTCTTATTTTAGTACCGGTGGCAGGAAAAGATTCCTTCTCATATCCTTGACAGGATCAGGAAGTTTTTCATACGGTACAGGCTTTATGGATACCTTTTTTGCCGGCATCTGTTCAGCACCGACAATTGCTTCCACAGCTTTGTACAGGACAGGGTCATCAAGATTTCCGAACGGCATGGCATTAAAAAGGTCATCTTCAATCTGAATATCTGCCACCAGGCCGTCATCGAAATCTGTAAGACCATTCTTATTGGCATATTTCATAACAATAGGCACAAGTGCCCAATTATGCTGGAGCGGAATAGCAAAGTCGTGTATGATCCAGGCTCCTGTATATTTACCGTATGTATCTTCACCTACCAGTACCACATCTATATAAGGATAAAGACCTGAAATAGTAAATTCACAGGCAGAAGCTGTTCCTCCTGTTGTAAGAAAGTACACTTTACTGAGATTTATATAATTTGCTGTATCGGAAAACTTGTAAACAAGGTTGGGAGAATCACTTCCGTCTTTTTGAAGGAAGTAATCATTATATATGCTGTTATATTCAAACCTTACCAGAACTTCATGATTCTGGACTACGCTTGCCGGTGCGATTGCACTTGCAAAAAATCCTGCAGCGTCAATATCTCCACCCGGATTGTAACGAAAATCGACGATAAGATCT
>JBGPAO010000277.1:0-5239 GCA_041480755.1 Bacteroidia bacterium | reverse complement strand
TTGCACGGTAAAAATCCCACACAGGGAATTGAATTATGTTCAGTTGTTGAACTTATGTATTCGCTTGAAAATATCCTTGCCATTACCTGCGATATCCAGTTTGCCGAACATATTGAAAAAATTTCCTATAATGCCCTCCCTGCCCAGATCAAACCTGATTTTTCATCGCGCCAGTATTTCCAGAGTGCCAACCAGGTTATGCTTACAAGGCACAGACATAATTTTTATGAAGAGGATAACCATGGTGGTACAGATCTGTGTTTTGGATTGCTGACGGGATATCCGTGCTGTACATGCAATATGCACCAGGGATGGCCAAAATTTATTCAAAATCTTTTTTATAGCACACGGAATAATGGTGTTGCCGCACTTATTTATGCACCATGCCATGTAAATATGCTCGTTGCTGACAGCATACCGATCAGAATAGTTGAAGAGACTAATTATCCATTTGATGAGGTCATTAAATTCACCATTAATTGCCCTGACGGAATTCAATTTCCCTTTCAGTTAAGGATACCGTCATGGTGTTCCAACGCAGAAGTCAGGCTTAATAATGAAAAGTTTTTAACTCCTGCAGCCGGAAAAGTGTGCATAATAAATCGTGAATGGGCTGATGGTGATCAGATTAAACTGACCCTTCCAATGGTAATTGGTTTCAGCAGGTGGGTCGAAAATTCTGTCACCGTCGAAAGAGGTCCACTCGTTTATGCACTGAGGATATTTGAGGAATGGAGCACCAGGGATGACAGTGACCGTTTCGGATCTTATGAGGAAGTCCGTCCTCTTGATCCCTGGAACTATGGTTTACTGGAATCTGCAATCGCAAATCCTAAAAATGGTTTTAAGGTTATAAAAACCGGGTCAGATATTTTGCATCCATGGTCACTAAAAAATACACCAATCGAAATTACAACTCAGGGAAAGATCATTCCTGAATGGGGTCTGTACAACGAAATGCCAGGGCCCCTTCCCCACAGTCTTCCTCCAAATTATCTTCAGGATTCAATTATGAAGGAAATTACTCTGGTGCCATACGGATGCACAAAACTCAGGATTACAGAATTCCCCGTTGTATTTTGAAAACATGTCAAACGCATGAACCAGCTATCCCGTAAACCTCCGACTGACAGTCGAAGGTTCCTGAACCTAAACATCTTCCTTTTATTATCTTTGTGTCATAATTAAGAAGTAGAATTTATAATGGCTGGCAAAACAAAACGGAATTTCAGCAATTGGCTTGATGATAAGTACCGGTTAATAATCTATAATGACGAAACTTTCAAAGAGGTCTGGTATCTGAGATTATCCAAGATTAATTTCATTGCACTGTTTATTGCAATACTTTTTCTGCTTTCTGCAGGAATATTTTCCCTTATTGCGTTTACCGGGCTGCGGGAAATGATCCCTGGTTATCCTGATGATAATATAAGGCGTACAATCCTTATGAATGCGCTCAGGCTTGATTCGCTCGAAGAAGAGATCCGGATGAGAGATGTATATTTCAAAAATTTAAACGCTATTATATCAGGAGAAGAACCTGAGGATTTGATGCCATACAATGATTCAACTCAGGAATACGGAGCAATTAATTTCTCAAAATCGCTTGAGGATTCAATACTGCGGATTCAGATTGAGGACGAAGAACAATATAACCTGTCAGTCATTGAAGATATAAGTCAGCCGCAGGTGGGGATCGAAAGAATGCATTTTTTCTCCCCTATTAAAGGACATGTCACCTATTCTTTCAGCTCTTACGAAAATCATTTTGGGACGGATATTGTTGCCGGACCAAATGAAGTTGTCAAAGCCGTATTGGATGGCACAATTATTCTTGCTTCCTGGACGGTTGAAACAGGGTATGTGATTGAAATTCAACACAATAATAATCTTATTTCAGTTTATAAGCATAACGCTGAGCTATTAAAGAAAGCCGGCGATAAAGTTAAAGCAGGTGATGCTATTGCTATCATCGGCAATTCAGGCGAATTGACAACAGGTCCGCATCTTCATTTTGAGTTATGGTTTAATGGCACCCCCATTGATCCGGAAGAATTTATTGTTTTCTGAAATTAAATTGTTTCTTTCCCTTTATGAAGAAACATATCGCTATCTTAGGTTCAACCGGATCGATCGGATCTCAGGCTCTTGAGGTCATTGAAAAAAATCCCGACCTGCTGAGCCTTGAGGTTATTACTGCTGGTTCCAATGCCGGTTTACTTATCAGCCAGGCTATCAGGTACAGGCCCAAACATGTTGTTATAGCTGACGAAAGAAAATTCCGGGAAGTTGCAGATGCATTATCCGGCTATCCCTTAAAAGTATATGCCGGCAGTGATGCATTATCACAGATTGTTCAGATCGACACAATTAACCTTGTACTGACCGCAATGGTTGGTTTTAATGGTTTGTCTCCAACTCTGAATGCAATCCGGTCGGGGAAAAACATTGCTCTGGCAAATAAAGAAACACTTGTTGTTGCAGGGAAGCTTATAAATCAGCTTCTGGAGCAATATAAAGTCAATGTATATCCTGTAGATTCAGAGCATTCTGCAATTTTTCAGTGTATTGCCGGCGAGAATCAAAATCCTGTGGAAAAGGTTTACCTTACAGCATCAGGCGGACCTTTCAGGGGTAAAAACCGTGAGTTCCTAAAGAATGTAACAAGGGAAGAAGCCCTTAAACATCCAAACTGGAGTATGGGCCATAAAGTCACTATAGATTCTGCAACTTTGATGAATAAAGGTCTGGAAGCCATTGAAGCCAGGTGGCTATTCGATCTTAAACCCGAACAGATTGATGTGATCGTACATCCTCAATCAATAATTCATTCAATTGTCCAGTTTGAAGATGGCTCAATGAAAGCCCAGATGAGCCTTCCTGACATGAGGTTACCCATAAGTTATGCTTTCGGGTTTCCAAAAAGAATAAAATCTGACCAGCCACGTTTTACATTCACCAATTATCCAAATTTGACTTTCGAAGTACCTGATATTAAAAATTTTCGTAATCTTGCAATCGCTTTTAATGCGCTTAGAAAAGAAGGCAATGCACCATGCGTAATGAATGCATCAAATGAGGTGGCTGTGGATGCTTTCCTGAAGGGACAGCTGGGTTTTTTGCAAATGTCTGATGTAATTGAAAAAACTCTTGAAAAGGTTGAATTCATAGAAAATCCTGATTTTGAAGATTTAACAGAATCCGATAAAGAGGCAAGGATGATCGCAATTCAACTGATCAGTAAACACCCCGGCTGATTTTTATTGATTAATACCAGTGAAATAAAGATGATGACTGTACTTATCCAGATATTACAATTCCTTCTTAGTCTGTCGATTCTTGTCCTGCTTCATGAATTCGGGCATTTTATACTCGCGAGGTTGTTTAAAACAAGGGTAGAAAAGTTCTATATATTCTTTAATCCCTGGTTTTCTTTATTTAAAAGGAAAATCGGGGAAACAGAATATGGAATTGGTTGGCTGCCGCTCGGGGGTTACGTAAAAATTTCCGGGATGATTGATGAATCAATGGACAAGGAACAGATGAAGCAACCTCCACAGCCATGGGAATTCCGATCAAAACCTGCCTGGCAAAGATTATTGATAATGACCGGTGGAGTAATAGTAAATTTTTTACTCGGGTTGTTTATTTACGCATCTGTGCTTTATGTCTGGGGTGAACAGTATCTCCCCACCCGGAATGTCAAATACGGGATAATGTGCGATTCCCTTGCCCTCAGCATGGGGCTAAAAAATGGTGACAAAATTATATCCCTGGATAATAAGGAAGTGGAGAGATTTAATATGGTGCTTCATGACCTGATAGTCAACAAAACATCATCAATCCAGGTCGAACGTGACAGTCAAATATTAGACATCCCTGTCCCTGAAGAAATAATTGGCCCTTTACTGAAAAGTACAGGATTTATAACAACCAGGATCCCATTTATAGTTGATGATTTTACCAAAGAATCAACGGCACCTGCAGCCGGAATATTGAAAGGAGATCAGATAGTCGGGATAAATGATAAAGACATAATGTTCTTCGATGAATTCAAAGATGAACTTTCAAAATACAAGAACAGTACTGTACAAATTAAAGTTTTGCGGGGTAATGAAAAACTTTCTTTTACGGTTAGTGTAAATGAATTGGGGCTGGTGGGTATATACCCTGTCGGAGATCTGTCCAGGTTCTTTGAACTTAAAAAGATTGAATATTCATTCTTCTCAGCCATCCCTGCAGGTATCAAAAAAGGATACGACACAATGGTAAGTTACCTGAAGCAATTAAAGTTGCTGTTCAGGCCAAAAGTCAAAGCTTATGAGTCATTAGGCGGATTTATTAAAATCGGTAGTTTCTTTCCTGAAGTCTGGGACTGGCAGTCTTTCTGGAATCTTACTGCCCTTCTTTCAATTATTCTCGCCATAATGAATATTTTACCGATTCCAGCGCTTGATGGAGGACACGTATTATTTCTTTTATTCGAGATAGTTACTGGGAGGAAACCCGGCGATAAATTCCTTGAATATGCGCAGATTGCAGGTATGCTGTTCCTCCTGGCACTCCTGTTATATGCCAACGGGAATGATGTAGTCCACCTCTTCAAAAAATAAAGCATGGAGCATGGGGCATGCAGATGTTTATTGTATTTCGAGAATTATTAATATCTTTGTCGGACTAAAATTCAGAATAATATGTACTCATTTATCTTTCTTGGAGTTATAGGACCATGGCAGATTGTTCTGATCATTCTTGTAGTATTGCTGCTTTTCGGTGGCAGAAAAATTCCTGAGTTGATGCGCGGTCTTGGTCAGGGCATGAAGGAATTCAAAAAAGCTACAAAAGAAGATACTACACCTGAAGAGAACAAAGAGGAAGGAACAAAATAACTAATCCTACCTGCTTCATTTACCTGCCATTTTGATCTGACTTTAAAATAATGACGGGTTTTTTACTATCCGGAATAAAATTCAATTCGCGTTTTATAATTCTGGTACAATGTTTGTTATGATTTACATTTGTACATTCATGAACCTGTCATGATAAAATTATCCCCAATTATTCCGGTTTTACTGTTATTACTCCTTGTAACCTGTAAAAAAGAAAAACAACCACTGCTTCCTAAGGTATCAGGAAAACCGGGAGAAGTAATAATTGTTATTGACCAATATATCTGGGATTCTGAGATTGGCATTTCACTGAACAACCTTTTGACACAGCCTTTTGAAGCTCTTCCACA
>JBGPAO010000276.1:0-5254 GCA_041480755.1 Bacteroidia bacterium | reverse complement strand
GCAGCCAGCATGGCATCTTCATACTTGAAAGTTTCAAACATGTCATGTCCCCTGGCAATTCTTCCGCACCCGATCTGTCCGATATGAATCCGGTTGGAGGGAGCCGACTTACCAAAAACCGTCGAGGGGACAATCGTCGGAAGTAAAATAATACCTGTAGTACCAGTAAGGGATTTTCTAATGAAGTTTCTTCTTTTCATTGAAGTATATACTTAATATCCGAATATATAGAATTCTTTATTTTCGGCGTTTCGTTTTTATTTCGCATTTCGGTATTTCGTTTTTCGAATTTGATTACTCCATATTGAGGACCCACCTAATACCACCCTGTAAATGTTGTCTGAACAAAGTATCACTATAATGTTCCGGTTTATGCCCCAATGCTGTATACCACTCGCGCCCCCCATCATACTGATGATACCATGCAAGGGGGAATAAATCTCCAAATGTATTTCCGGGGTATTCATCACGGTTTTCATCTTTAATAGTCGTAAGATCCACTGCAAGTAAAATATGAATATCCGGATTTAGATTATTTATATAGTAACATTCATCCTCCCATTTCCAGGTATCAGGTAAGAAACTTGTTGAAGGATGATTTTTCTCTATGACTTTTATGTCAAAAGGCTGCAGAGGAGGATGCCTCAGGAACTTGCCTCCAAGCATTGCCCAGAACCACGGCCAGTTGCGTTCAGAACCGCATGCTGAATGGATCCCGATAAATCCTCCCCCTGATCTGATAAATTCCTGAAATGCATTTCTCTGATCTTCAGTCAGAAATGCTTCATTGTTTGAATTTGAAAAGATTATAGCATCAAACTGTTGCAAATTTTCACCGGTAAAAACTACCGGGTCGTCAGTCACTTCACTCTTAATATTCAGCTCATCACAGATTTCCTTTAATGCTTTAACACTTGCCTCAATATTATCATGAACATATCCTTCTCCGTTCCTGGTATATATCAGGATTTTCTTCTGTCCGTAAATGTCAGGATGCGAACAACAAAAAAGCATCAATATAAATAAGAGGATGATTCGATTTTTCATTTTTTCTATTTATTTCGGATTTCGGTATTTCGAGATTTCGAATTTTTATTCAATAATAGTAACCCTCGGCGGGTATGCATAATTGTTCCATAAAACATTGGCCGTTTCACTCGAGATTGTTCCATCAAAAACCACCAATCTGTATTTCAGGACGTACTCGTTTTCGGGGAATAGTATCCATGGCTTGTGACGGATGGGACAAAACTCAAAAAAAACATCGCCTCGTCCGTTATTCGCATCTTCAGGCCATACCCGCATTGGCTCGGGATGAGCCCTGTTGGCAGGATGACTCATGAAAATTATTCCAGATGATTCATCCTTTCCTGTTTGGCCGGTGACCATACACCACCGTGCATAGGATCCGTCCGCATCTTTTCGTGTCTTCCCTTCCGAAGTCAAAACCGAAGAATTTGTATTTGTCCAGTCCGATGTGGCCCTGAATCCAATTCCGCCACCATACCTGTATGCATCAAGTCTGACAATACTGTCAGTGGCACAATTTAATGTAAATACAAAATCGATGATCCACACCGGCTGGTCTTTAAGGCTGACGTTCCATGCCCTGACATCCCACGTCTCATTAATTGCTGTCTTGTCTTCACCAGGTGCCGAAAAATCAATATGCTCATGCCTGACTTTAAAACCTCCATAAAGCTCTCCGCTCCAGGTTGATATCGTTCCGGCATATTTAACCGTACCTAATCCCTTTGCAAGGTTCCAGAAATCTACTTCCCGCCCTTCAAAATATGCCAGTGTCCACGGATTCCAGATCCCATAATGATGGTAATGGTCGGAAGGTTGAATGCACGTTAGCACTTTACCGGACGGGGATTTGAGAGGGTGTATATATCCGCCATACCTCCTGAATAATGGGTCGATACCTTCAGGAGCTTCAATCAAAGCATGCCTGTAACTTAATATTTCACTGCCGTTGCTGATTAACTGTATATTTTTAGAATCTTTCATTGCTTTTACGCCAGTTGATTTTTTTTCACCGGGAATCCGTTGAATCTCATAATTGACTTTCTCGCCTTTTCTTATTATCCTTCCTGGAAGAAACCAGAGTCTGTCTTGTAACCCTGTTTCGAGTTGAGAGGGCACAGGAATTTTCCTTTTGCCAATAACCTGGTACAGCTCAATATAAGTTGAATCTTCATAATAATCAACACCGCTCAGGCTAACTGATACAGGTTGATTGAGAAGATCCTCAGTCAGATCCAGCGCAAATTCCAGTATTTTATTATCCTGTGCATAAACTGAAACCTTAAGCAAAATGATAAGCAGTATCAGAAATAACTTTTTCATTTGACTATTATATTTATCGTATCAGGATTAATTCAAATTTAAGATAAAAATTGACCGTACCTCCCGTCTGGAATCGGTATCTATGGTAAAAAAGTTTTAACTTTATAAAAAAATGAATTATGGGACATAATAAGCGCATGTTATTTTTCATCCCTGTTCTTTTATTTCTGGCCATATTGTATGGATGTGCACCGAAAGATGGCTCAGGGATTAAGATTGAAGTAACTAATAATTCTTCTGTTGGAATTGAGGATGCTGTCATCAGGATTGATGATCCAATGGTCCTGAAGAAGGTCAGCTCAATGCGGGATAAATTCATAATCGTCAGAAGTGATGCTGTTCACCCTGTTCAATTAATTAAAGAAAAAGATAAACTGATTGAATTGCTGTTTTTATGCAATATCGGACCGGGTGAGACTAAAGAATTCACTATTTCAGAATCGGACCAGGAAATGGTTTTTAAGCAAAGGACACAAGCTGAACTTTCAATTAGAAAGGGAGGTGAATGGAAGGGGCGGATTTATGAGGGAGGAAAATTTGAAAATATCCGTTTTCTAAGAGTGCCTGATGAGCATACCGATCATTCTTTTTATATCAGGTATGAAGGCCCCGGTTGGGAATCTGATAAGATCGGGTATCGTTTTTACCTTGACTGGAGAAATGCTATTGATATCTTCGGGAAAAAAGTAGACACTTTGGTCTTGCAGGATGTCGGACAGGATGGCTTTGACTCCTATCATGAAATTGGACCCTGGGGTGTCGATGTCCTTAAAGTCGGAGAATCACTTGGAATGGGATCTATTGGATACTGGCTGGAGAATAAAGCTGAACGTGTGGCAGTCACCGACAGCATTCATTGTGAAATTAACTACAGCGGGGTTCTTGAATCGAAGATCACCACCACTTATTTTGGCTGGGAGGTAGGCAATTATAAGACTAACCTGATTTCAAAGCTGTCGATACAGGCCGGAAGCAGGATGACAAGGCATGATCTGGAATTATCAGTCGGATTAGACAATCTTTGTACAGGAATTGTAAAACTCCCTGAGGCGGAATATTTAATTCCTGAATCGGTTGAAGGTGAATGGACCTGGATGGCAACATACGGAAAGCAGACTTTACAGAATGATTCACTTGGGATGGCAATATTATATAAAACCAAAGATTTGATCCGACTTGCCGAAGATGAAGATGATCATGTTCTCATCCTGGAACCTGCTGAGAACAAGCTGACCTACTACTTTCTTGGTGCGTGGGAGCAGGAGCCGGGGGGGATTAAAAGCAAGGAGGAATTCATAGAATATCTGAATGAGCAGACCAAGATACTTAACAATAGAATTATTGTGAAACAGATAAAATAAATTGGGAATAGGTTATATTAATAATTCCTAACAAAAGTAGAGTTATACCGATAATTTTACTCATATATTCAGGTTCAAAGTTAGGACGTATTTTTTCTATATGAGAAAGTTGAATACTGACCAATTTAGTTTGGTTTGGATAAGGCAGTTTTAAAGTCTTCTGTTGTGACTTTCCTTGTGTTATAATCCCTCAGATATTCATAATGTTCTTTATCTGAAGGGTACGATTCATCAGCACTATATGGATAACATGTCATACCATGAAAAGGCAGGGGTAATACTGTATTTCCAGTTGCGGTATTTAAATCGCCATCCTTAACCCATCCCACACTATGTATAAGGAAATCCCTTACCCAGCCTTCTGGTGGTTCGGATAATCCTTTAGTATTGAATGTAATGGTTGTCTCATCGCCTGCATTCTTAATGATATACTTGTCATCAGCTTCCATTAGAAGAGGCAATACATCACCGTAACGTGTATAATTTCCCACCAGGTCTCTCCATTTCTGTCCAGTAGTAACATTATTATAATCAAACCAATGAGGTCCATATCTGCCTCCTTTTCTATATGACTGGGAAAATCCTCTGTAATGCAGATCTGCTGATGAAGGCTTCAGTTTGTTTAATTGGATCGGAGTATCAGCATTTTTATTGGTAAAGAAAATATGATCCCAATAAATTTGCATATTGGTAAGAATTCTAATACGGGGATCTGAGGCCAGAACCTTCCCTGAAAGATCTGCAACAATAGTTTTATCTTTTCCCATGGGGAAACTCAGATTATCAATGATAGTTTTCCATTCACCTTTTTTATCGACTGCCTGAATCACAGGGGAAATAGTTTTTATTCCAGAAGATTGTGAGATGGATGCATTAATGCTGGCATCTGATGGGAAAATCCAGCCATTCAGATATAGATGGAGGGAATCTGATGCATCAATATCACCAAGTTTCATAATAAGTTCCGTCATTTCTGTAAAACCCTGATATTTGCCCGGTTTAAAACTTGAAACATATTTATCATCTTTTTCAGCAATCAAAGGAAGGAGGTTGATTCCATTCTTATCCTGTGCTGATACCGGCAATCGCTTATTTATCACCTGGTAAATTTGAAAATCAGGTTTGGAAGGAGGAGACATCCGTTCATCCACAAACACCTCAACTGAATCCGGATGATCAACTATAATCAGCTCCACTTTATCCATATATATGGTTTCCCATAATTCGCAGGTTATCTGAACCGAAAATTTATTATCGATCGGCTTTAATAATTCCCCTGGAATTTTAATATAATCAACAGATGCATCTGATGGAGCGTATGCAGTTCCTTCACCCATGATGCCAAGTGGCATACCCAGTGCGCTTTTCCACATTATATCCTTCACGAATACGTATTCTTCCCCATCCCAGGTATAAAGGAATGGGCATGATCCCTTAAGAATCTGTTGCTCAACCAGATCCTGATCCGTCCCTGGAAAAAACATATTCTGCGGAACTCCGTTGGTCCATAAGATACGTATCACTTCAGCCCTTTCACGGGG
>JBGPAO010000275.1:0-5259 GCA_041480755.1 Bacteroidia bacterium | reverse complement strand
TGGATGATGCTATGCTGGATGCTGAGAAAGAAATGGTCACATTCCTCAACCTTATGATGTCAGATCCTGATGTAGCGAAACTGCCAGTGATGATTGACTCCTCAAAATGGACGGTAATTGAAGCAGGCCTGAAATGCCTCCAGGGAAGGGGTATTGTAAACTCAATAAGCCTGAAGGAAGGGGAAAATGTGTTCAGAGAACAGGCATTGAAAATAAAGAATTACGGGGCTGCCGCTGTCATAATGGCTTTCGATGAGGAAGGCCAGGCTTCAGATTTAAAAAGGAAAACTGAGATCTGCAAAAGGGCCTATGACATCCTTACAAAAGAGGTTGGATTTCCTCCTGAAGACATTATTTTCGATCCGAATATCCTTGCAATTGCCACCGGCATTGAGGAACATAATAATTATGCGGTAGATTTTATTAATGCAACAAAATGGATCAAGGATAATCTGCCTTATGCAAGAGTAAGCGGCGGAGTCAGTAACCTGTCATTTTCTTTCAGGGGCAATGACACCATCCGGGAAGCCATGCATTCAGCATTCCTTTTCCATGCTATTAAAGCAGGAATGGATATGGGAATTGTAAATCCTGGTATGCTGCAGGTTTATGATACAATTCCACCTGAACTGCTTGAACTGGTTGAAGATGTTATACTCAACAAAAGGCATGATGCCACTGAAAGACTAACAGAATTTGCAGAACAGGTTAAACATTCGAGTGTAAAGCAAAAAGCTATTGATGACTGGAGGAATTTAACTGTCCGGGAAAGGTTAAGGCATGCTCTTGTCAAAGGCCTGACGGATTATATTGAAGAAGATGTTCTGGAAGCCAGGAATCATTACCGTGCAGCACTTGATATAATTGAAGGTCCGTTGATGGAAGGAATGAATATTGTCGGAGACCTGTTTGGTTCCGGGAAAATGTTCCTTCCTCAGGTAGTCAAAAGTGCAAGGGTTATGAAGAAAGCTGTTGCTACTCTCCTGCCCTATATTGAAGAAGAACGAAAAGTGACCGGTGAAAGAAAAAACTCAGGCAAAATACTGCTGGTAACGGTCAAGGGCGATGTACATGATATCGGAAAAAACATTGTGGGAATAGTACTCGCCTGTAATAATTATGAGATTATTGACCTTGGTGTACTGGTACCGGCTGAAAAAATAATATCAGCTGCAATTGAAAAAGAGGTCGATATTGTCGGCTTAAGCGGATTAATAACTCCATCTCTTGAAGAAATGGTTCATGTCGCAAAAGAAATGGAACGCAACCATCTCCGGATACCAATCCTTATCGGTGGAGCAACTACCTCCAGGATACATACTGCCGTTAAGATTGAACCATATTATTCTTCTCCTGTGATCCATGTAAAAGATGCTTCAAAAAGCGTATCAGTTGTCAGCCAGCTCCTGTCCCGGGACAATCACGATATTTTTGTTCAGCAAACCAGGGATGATTACAGGGAACTGAGACAGAAATATGAGAGCACAAAAGCCCTCACGGATTATCTGACAATCGAAGAAGCCAGAAAAAACCCTTTTCAATCTGACTGGCATAATATTCCAATCTATAAACCATCATTCATTGGATCAAAAGTGTTTAAGGGATATCCAATAAGTGAGATAAGGGATTATATAAGCTGGATTTTTTTCTTTATTGCATGGCAGCTGAAAGGGAAATGGCCGGATATCCTGGATGATCCGAAACAGGGAGAAGAAGCCAGGAAACTTTATGATGATGCTCTCAGAATGCTTGATAAAATAGAAAAACAGAACTGGCTGATGGCCAATGCAGTAATCGGATTTTATCCGGCTAATTCAATTGGTGATGATATCGAAGTCTATTCTGATGAATCATGTTCCCGGATCATTGCCAGGTTTGTAAATCTTCGCAACCAGGTCAGGAGGGATGACGGACAACCCAACCTTTGCCTGGCGGATTTCATCGCTCCAAAAGACAGCGGGATAAAGGATTATATAGGGGCTTTCGCAGTAACTTCCGGGATTGGCATTGAAGAAAAAATCCGGACATTTGAGCAAAACAATGATGATTACAGCAGTATTATGATCAAAGCTCTTGCCGACCGGCTGGCAGAAGCTTTTACAGAGCTGTTGCATGAAAAGGTCAGAAAAGATTACTGGGGTTATACTCCAAATGAAATGCTTGCACTTGATGAACTAATACTTGAGAAATACCATGGGATCAGACCGGCTTATGGATATCCGGCATGTCCTGACCATTCCGAAAAAGAAACTTTGTTCAGGTTGCTTGATGCCGAAAAATCTATCGGAATAAGTCTTACAGAAAATTTTTCAATGTATCCCGCAGCTTCCGTAAGCGGGTTATTCTTCGCCCATCCTGAATCAAGATATTTTTTTGTCGGCAAGATATCACCTGACCAGGCAGAGGATTATGCCAGGAGGAAGGGCAAAGATCTTCAGGTAATCGAGAAATGGATTGCATCTAATCTGAATTATAAATGAAAGTTTTAGAAAAGATTCTGAATACAAAGGAGACGTTATTTTCCTTTGAGATATTACCTCCTGTAAAAGGTAACAGTATTGATGAGATTTACAGGACTATCGACCCCCTGATAGAATTTAATCCAATGAACATAAATATCACCTATCATCAGCAGGAGGTTGTGTATAAAAAGATCGATGACAGGCTTATGGAAAAGAATATTATCAGAAAAAGACCGGGGACTGTAGCCATTTCAGCAGCAATTAAATACAAATATAAAATCACTGTTGTGCCGCATCTTATTTGCGGTGGATTCACACAGGAGGATACTGAGGATGCTTTAATTGACCTCCATTTTCTTGGCATGCATAATATTCTCGCCCTCAGGGGGGATCCTCCAAAGGGGGAAAAACGGTTCATTCCAGAGGCGGGGGGACACAAACATGCAGTAGATCTGGTAAAGCAGATCATTAATATGAATAAGGGTATTTATCTTGAGGAAGATCTCGAAAATGCGACTTCAACTGATTTCTCTGTTGGTGTAGCGGGTTACCCCGAAAAACATTTTGAGGCTCCTAACATGAAGAGCGATCTCCGCTATCTGAAAGAGAAGGTTGATGCAGGGGCTGATTACATTGTAACACAGATGTTCTTCGATAATAACAAATTCTTCAGATTTGTGGAAAACTGCAGGGCAGAGGGGATAACATGCCCGATCATTCCGGGGATTAAGCCTATTACTTTCCTGAATGATGTCAGTCTTTTACCTCAAACCTTTTATATCGAAATCCCCGATGATCTCGTCCGTGAACTTTTGAAATGTAAAACCAATAAGGATGCACGGCAGGTTGGTGTAGAATGGGCAGCAGCTCAGTCGATTGAGCTGAAAAAAGCCGGCGTACCTGTAATTCACTATTATACTATAGGAGTTGCTGATAATATCAGGCAGATAGCAGAGAAGGTATTTTAACTATCCGGGCTTGTATCAGATACTCTTCAGTTTATAAATTCCGGGGTAATATCAGATACTCTTCAGTGTTTCAATAAGATATTCCCAGAACTTTTCCACAGACTTTATATGAACTTTCTCATCCGGGGAATGCGGGAATTTAATTGTGGGTCCGAATGAAACCATGTCGAGTCCTTTATAGACATCTCCGATTATTCCGCATTCAAGTCCTGCATGAATAACTTTCACTTCAGGAGCCTTTCCAAACTTCTGAGTATAGACTTTTTTCATTGTTTGAAGAACATCCGAGTCCACATCGGGTTTCCAGCCCGGATATGAGCCATCATGTGTTACCTTTGCACCGGCAAGCTCAAGAACGCTCTGAATTGCAACACCAAGGTCTTCCTTTGCTGAATCAACTGAACTTCTGAGCAGACAGCGCAATTCAATTAATCCGTTTTCTGATTTGATGATTGCAAGATTTGAAGATGTCTCTACGATACCTTCCATTTCCGTGCTCATCCTGATCACTCCATTGGGCATACCATATACAGCTTTGAATAATTTCACCTGGGTATTTTTGCTTATCACAGATTCTGGCATTTCAGAGGGATCTTCGGTAAATTTCAGATCGGTTTCAACTGTTCCTATTTCAGATTTTAACATTGCCTCGAATTTTTTAACAGCAGAAAGGAAATTTCTGGTATATTTTTCAGGGACCGTAACAATTGCGAATGATTCTCTTGGTATGGCATTTCTAAGGCTTCCCCCATCAATGCTGGAAAGTCTCATTTTAAACCTTTTAGTAGCATCCAGCATAAAACGATTGAGCAGTTTATTTGAATTTCCTCTCCCAAGGTTGATATCGACACCCGAATGTCCCCCCTTCAGTCCTGTCAGGCTAAGTTTCCACGCTTTTGAATCAGGGGGCACAGGTTCTGTTTTGTAAACAATTCTTCCCGTGGAATTCATACCTCCAGCGCAACCGATACACAGCTCACCTTCATCCTCCGAGTCAAGATTTAACAGGATCTTTCCTTCAAGCAAACCTGGTTTTAAGTTGAAAGCACCCGTCATTCCTGTTTCTTCATCAACAGTGAAAAGCGCCTCCAGCGGTCCGTGTTTCAGGTTGGTTGCTTCCAGGGCGGCAAGCGTTGCTGCAACGCCGATGCCATTGTCAGATCCCAGAGTTGTGCCCTTTGCTTTAACCCAATCTCCATCAACATAAGCTTCTATCGGATCATTCTCAAAGTCATGCTTCTTATCACTGTTTTTCTGCGGAACCATATCAAGATGAGCCTGAAGTATTATACCCTTCCGATTTTCCATTCCGGGAGTGGCAGGTTTCTTTATTATTACATTGCCTGTATCATCTACAATGGTCTTGAGTTTCAGCCGTTCGCCAAATTTCCTGACAAACTCCGCTACCCGCTTCTCTTTTTTCGAAGGACGCGGGATCCGGGTTAACTCATAAAATATTCTCCAAACTGCATTGGGTTTTAGATCTTTGATAGAATCGTTCATTTTAATTTATTTATAGTTCTCAGAAGTTTTACTAAAGTTATAACGTCTTAGAATCATTGTCATCCCGAAGGAGCGTAGCGACTGAGGGATCCCGTCTTATTCAAAGTGATCTATATCTTAGTTAATCATATTTGATTACGAGTTCCCACCTCCTTTCATTCGTCGGGATGAATTTTTTCATATTTGTCCTTTCGTTGGGTGTTGATGGTTTATTCTTCAATGCGAAGTAATTGGGTGGTGGGCTGGAAAATCACACCGTCAACGACCTGTTCGGGCAGATGAACTTCGTAGAGCCGGACATGATGGCTGCCACTGCTGGCCTGTTG
>JBGPAO010000274.1:0-5260 GCA_041480755.1 Bacteroidia bacterium | reverse complement strand
ATTTATTTTAAATAAAATTAGTTATAAAGTAAAAACCGGTTTTTCAATTTTTGAAGATTTAACGCGGTTTCAAGGATTTTTATTTCTTAATGCCGGGCAAATATAACAAAATCCGCTGCATTTTTATTATTAATCAATTGTTGTTAGGCTACATATGATAAAAAATATAATTTTACACAAAATTTGAAAGGACATTTTAAAAGAAAAGTATGGCAACAAAGAAAACAACAAAAGGGACTGCTGCCGGCCGCCCAAAGAAAGTAGCCGCTGAAGGCAAAGTCGTCAGGGTGAAAAAAGTAAGCTCTTCAAAACCAGTTCCTACCGAGGAAGAAATTCGTAAAAAAGCAGAGGAAATTTATCATGATAGAATAGCAAGGGGAGAATATGGAACTCCTGAAGACGACTGGCACAAGGCAGAAAAAATACTGAAAGGTTTATAAACTCAGTAAAATAATCCTCCGGATTTAGCTCTAGCCTGCATTTTCAATTTTGCTTATCAGGAGGAATTTACGCTTAAGTGTGTTTTGCTTTGGCAGGTTATAAAGCAGACTCATACCTATGCAATATTTGCTGAATCCTGTTTTACGAACTTTAAATTCTTTAATAAGCTTGCTGAAGAGAGACTGTTCATCGAACTGCTCCCTCTTTAATTCAGCCACAGCAATCAAAGGTAAATCGACAACTTTCCCTGAATTATCTTCAAAAGACAGGTTATAATCAATAGTGATCCGTTCAGATGTTTTTAGACCAACGAGAGTCAACCGTACAAATTTTGAGATCAGGACTGGTTTCAGGACTGAAGTATCAATAGGGACATTTCCCTTAATGAAGCTTATTTCGCGGGAATCTAAGACTCCGTCAGTCATGGAGCATTCAATACGGTCCTTAATAGTACTATTTTTGCTTGTTTTACTTTTGACTTCTAAAAATGACTGTTTGTTATGCTCATAAAGCCTGTATCTGATTTTGGACCTCGGTAATTTCCCGTTTAGGTGCTGATAGAAGAACATAAAATCAGGAGAATCCAGATACGTGGTACTGTACAGGAAATCACGCTGATGATCCACCTGTAGAATATGGTAATGATTAAGAGCCTCATCCAACAGGCCAGGAAGTTTATTAACTGAAAAGATATACTTTGAATCAGTCCGCGTCATAAGTTTGACACTGTTCATCTCCTCCAATCCTATGGGATTGAATTTATCCAGAATCTTTACTAAATCTGCCCTGTCCATATACCAAAACTAATCATTCCGATAACCAAATGTCGCGGTTTGCCATACGAATTCTCCGGTACCGTTCGGGACCCGGGCATATGCCAGTTCACTTGACTGTGCACCAAATTCCACTTTGTCTAAAACCTCAACTTCAGGTGATAGTATAATTACTCTTTCACCTAAAGAAGATAATTTATAATTTGTATGAAGGCCAACCTGCATTGTGTCACCATCTGCCCATACAATGAGATATCCTTTTGCAGTTATACTAGTTCCTTCAGGGAATTTCCATTTAGTAAGGTTTTTTTTGCTATCTGTAAGATAAAAACCGGACAAATCAATCTCATTCTCAGTTAAGTTATAAAGTTCAATCCAGTCATCATATTCTCCATCCTGATCCGCTGCTGTAATGGAATTAACCGCCATTAATTCGTTAACGACCACGGTTTTTTCGGGAATATTATCATCATCCCTGTTACATGCATTCTGTATAAAAAGAACAGGTAATCCAAATAATAAAAACTTAAATCGGCGCATATCTGATTAATATTTATTGAATCGCAAAAATGCATAATAATATGACAGAATGCAAATACACTCCCTCCGCCCCTAACCCTATTCCCGCACTTCACTGTTCACTGCTCACTGCTCACTCTTCACTGCTCACTGTTTTCATTTTGTTTAAATATTTTTAAACCATGAATTATTTATCCTGAGCTTCTTTGATAATAAGTTCAACCGGCAGTCCTGTATCTTTATTAATAAGAAGATTTTTTACTATAAACGGGAGCCTGATTCCCATTGGATCATTTAAAGCCTGGATACTGGCTTTAAGCTCCATAATGACAGTCCTTTCGGGGTAAAGGATCATTTCACCCGGATACTCAAGCCCTTTTGGCTGTTCCCGTGAAACAAGCTGAAAAGGAACCTCGGAGTTGTTTGACACCTGCAAATAGTATGTACCTGCATGTTTTAATTCTGAATCACTGATCTCAACCTTTACCGAGTTTTGAAATATGGGGTTAAGGAATTCTTCTTTCCCGATTAACATATTACCTGTATAAACTGCAGTCCTGCCGCTGAAAAGAGCCTCCCTTACAGCTTCTAACGTCCGGCTCGTGGCGAATACAAGCGTCATTGTTCTTTGATCGTTAAGGCTCAGATCATAATACATCCCTGTGGGATTGTGAATATCGGTGCTGCCAAGCATTGTAATATTTTTTTCTATGCACCACTGCAGGCAAAGCGGATAAAAGGAGCGCTCGTTGACCAGTTCAATCCCATTCAAATGTCCCTCGTTGTAAAGCCTTGTATGCTCATCATACCAGATTGGTATTTCATCCTCCATCTGCCATCCGGGATGGTTCCACATAATGAATGCATCCTGTTTAGCTGCGTTATTTATTGCATCCCAGAAATCAGGTGTATCAAGCTTGGCAACGTCTTTGAGGAATAAACAATTAAAATGGCCCGGAGGCATGCTTCGAGTGATCTCCCCTGCCTGTATAATAAGAATATTGTACATCTCTGCCGTGGGTTTGGCAATTTCATAGGCTCTTCCAAATTTTATCCTTACATCATCCTCATGCGGCAGATATTCAATATGGTCGGAAAGTGCAATTACATCCAGCCCCTCCCTCCATGCCTCTTCAACCCGCACCGTAGGCCATACCAGTCCGTCTGAAAAAATAGTGTGTATATGAAAGTCACCCTTCAGCGTCAGATATCCCGGTATATCCGGTATCTTAACTTCTTTCCGCGATTCCAGCTGTCCATTACCCTCAAGCGACAAGGCTAATAATAACGCAAACAAAAATATAGTTCTCATTGTGGTCTAAATTTTTGTTAATCATTCTCGACTACGGGTTCCCTCCTCGCTTGCCTTCCTGCAAGCAGGCTTTGCTCGTCGGGATGACCCGTTAAATCTAAATTGAATTTATTTTGTTAATTTCCCCATGCTCCATGCCCCATGCTTTTTTAGCACATAAAAATAGTTATACTTATTGTATTTTCATATGATCGGAAATTCTTATTATTTTTAGAAAAAATCGTCTATGAAACAACTTCTTTGCTTCTTATTACTTCTTGCTGCTGCTTGCACAGGGCACAATAAGTCTCAAACTACACCGCCGGCAGATACTGTCAGGGTGGTTCTTAACATCAAAGCCGACCTGGGCGAAGGAGCTTTCTGGAATCAGAGAGAAAACCTGCTCTGGTGGATCGATATTGAAAAGGGCATGCTTCATAAATATAATCCGGTTGATGGAACTGATAAGGAATATAAGATGGGCAGGCGGATCGGGACGGTGGTCCCCTCAGAATCAGGTAAGGCGCTGGTAGCACTTGAGGATGGACTGAATTTCTTTGATCCGGCAACCGGAGACTTTTCATTCATTGCTGATCCTGACGCCGGCATTCCGGATATGAGATATAACGATGGCAAATGCGATCCTTCCGGAAGATTATGGGTCGGAGGTATGGGAATGGGACGAGACAGCAGAAATAAAGCTTCATTATACAGGTTGGACCATGACCTGAAGACAAATAAAATGCTTGACAGCATAACCTGTTCTAATGGAATATGCTGGTCGCCGGATAAAACAAAAATGTACTACATCGATACTCCAACAATGAAGGTAAGGGTATTTGATTATGATGACAACTCAGGGGATATAAGTAACGGCAAAACCCTGGTCGATGTCCCACAGGGTATGGGAAGTCCTGATGGCATGACCATTGACTCAGAAGGCAATCTGTGGGTTTGTATGTGGGGTGGCGCCTGTGTTGCATGCTTTGATCCGGAAACAGGAGAACTCTTAAGAAAAATCCATGTTCCTGCATCCAATGTTACTTCCTGTGCATTCGGGGGGAAAGACCTGAAGACTCTTTTCATAACAACTGCCAGTATTTCAATGAGTCCTGATGTAGCTGCCAGGTTCCCCCTTTCAGGAAATCTTTTTGCAATTGACCTGGAGGTTGCTGGCATCCCGGCATTTTTTTTCAGAGATAAGTAAATTACTTGCTGATAATTCTTATAAGATTTTGAAAGAGGCAAAATATTTCTTGCATTTTGAGAGTATGAATATTATTTTTGATGAAAGTTATTTTGATAACTATTAATATTTAATCATTAAACCTAATACCATTATGAAAAACTTAAGGATCCTGGCTTTTTTAATTCTTTGTTTGGCTATCCCAGGACTTATTCTTACGTCCTGTAAACCAAAAACACCCAAGACTGTTGGACCGAATGAGCTAACTCAGGCAGAAATTGACGACAGCTGGGTACTCCTGTTCGATGGTAAAACATTCAATGGCTGGAGAGGATATAACAAAACAGCATTTCCGGATTCCGGATGGGTGATCGATGACAACGCATTGCATTGTATTGAATCAGGCATGGGAGAAGCCGGTGGTCTGGGAGGAGACATAATTTATGATAAGAAATTCAAAAATTTCAAGTTGAAAATGGATTGGAAAATAAGCGAAGGTGGTAACTCTGGTATCTTTTACCTGGCTCAGGAGATACCAGGATGGGAGATATGGAAAACTGCCCCGGAAATGCAAGTCCTGGATAATTTGAATCATCCTGATGCCGAGCTGGGAAAAGATGGTAACCGTAAAGCTGGCTCGCTATATGATCTTATCCCGGCAAAACCACAAAACGCAAAACCGGTAGGAGAATGGAATTCGATTGAAATTATGGTTTGGGATGGCACCGTCGTTCATAAAATGAATGGCGAAACTGTTCTTGAATACCATTTGTGGACCCCTGACTGGAACAAAATGATTGTTGATAGCAAATTCCCGGCATTGAATCCTGACTGGGCAAATGTTGCTAAAGAAGGATATATCGGGCTTCAGGATCACGGTGACGCAGTATGGTATAGAAATATCAAGCTCAAAGAACTTTAGTAAGCTTTTTGCAGAAATGAAACAGAGAACAAGCCCCGATTTGTGGGCTTGTTCTTTTATTACGGTTATAATATTTAAAATAAGAATATGAAAACTACAAGAAGGAAATTTATTGCCGATATTACAGT
>JBGPAO010000273.1:0-5274 GCA_041480755.1 Bacteroidia bacterium | reverse complement strand
TTTATTATTTGAAAGAAAATTCGTTGATTCGAGAGTAATCTAAATCTTTGTCAATCTTAATCGATTACGAGTTCCCTCAGTCGCTTCGCTCCTTCGGGATGACCTGTCTCATCTTTATTTTTGAAAATCTTCATTGCAGTTATTTCGCTTTGCTCTCCGCCCTCCGCTCTTTTCGATCGCGATCTTCAATAGTTTCCAGATCAAAAAACATCTTTTAAACCGCTGTCATCCCGAGGGAGCGTAGCGACCGAGGGATCTCGTTGCCATCAAAGTGATCTAAATAATACCACTTAACCACTTATCTTCAATGCTTCAAATATCTGACTGGTATGATTTTTCGTATTGACTTTTTCAAATATCTTAATAATGATCCCCTTTTCATCGATTACAAAGGTTTTCCTCAGGATCCCGTTAAAGATTTTGCCATAAAGTGCTTTTTTACCCCAGGCACCGTAAGCGTTCAGGATCGTTTTTTCAGGATCGGATATCAGATTAAAAGGAAGATCATATTTGCCTGCAAATTTCTGATGTGATGTCTCAGTATCGGCACTGACACCAATCACTTCAAATCCTTTGCTTCTAAGTCCTGAATAATTATCCCGCAGGTTGCATGCTTCAGCGGTACATCCGGGAGTATTATCCTTAGGATAAAAGTAAAGAATGACCTTTTTCCCCTTCAGATTACTCAGGGATATTTCTTTCCCATTTTGATCCTTTCCTTTGAAAAGAGGAGCTGGATCTCCGACTTTCAATTGTGCCATATTGTCCTGTAGTTTGTTATACCCAAAATTACAAAGATTGACCTAATATAATCACGTTGATACAATGTAGTTAATTGTTAGAAGTTAACTAATTGAAAAACAAACTATTATTTTATCAACACCATATTGTTATTTTTATTAAACTTGTTCCAGTATATTAATGACAGAATCATTAAAATATCGGTCTCTGAAACCAGTTTTTTTATCATTTTGTCAAAACATTTATTAAATATTTCACTTCTTTTAATTTTTACAGGGATAAATCTGTCCTCTGCTTGTCTTTGTGCTCAGGAATTTTCAGACACTGTCGCAAAGTATAAACCAGCGCAGCCGCCATTTGCCAGAAGCCCGCATTACAATAAGATCCTCAGTGATGCTATGATTTTGCAGAATACTGTTGATTCCCTTGAAGAAAAGGTATATCAGTACAGGCAGGAGATAATATATATGGATAATATTTCCGAGAGAAACCGGCTTCAGTTTCAGATGGGGATCCTCGAGGAAGAAATGAAAAGTGTACAGTATGAAGCTGACAGTTTGTTTAATATTCTTTCTGAGATGACCGAATTTGAAGAGGAGCCCAACACATTGTTGATACTTGATACAGTAATCGAAGGGATCAAAGTATATCAATACAATTTCGAAGGATTTAATAATAGCGACAATCAGAAGAAGGTCTCTAAGGATTTACCTGAATCGACCAATGTTTTTTCAATCTTAAAAGAGCCGGCGTATTCTTCTGATCATCCTTTTGAATATAATTTCAACATTCCTCCAGGTGTTTTTTACAGGATACAGCTGGCTGCTATCAGCCAGGAAGCAGCCTGGAATCAGTTTGGTGGAATACATCCTGTTACTGCAGAACCAAATGATGACGGGAAATTAATGAAGTATTTTGCAGGGAAATTTTCAAATTATTCTGAAGCAGATTCTGCCCTTAACCGGGTAAGGGCAGCAGGATTCAGGGATGCATTTATTGTAGGATATTATAATGGCCAAAGGATGTCTACAGAACAAGTTCGCGAGTTTGAAAAGTCGGAACGATAATTATTTTTCTTAACTTTGTTGATAACGAAATGATTTGAATATGGTAGAAAAAGACATTTCAAAAGAATCCCCGTTATTAAATGGGCAGAACGATACTATGGGGCAGGAAGAGAATTTCCTTGTTTTACACAATGACGATGTCCACACTTTCGATTTTGTGATTGACAGTCTTGTTGATATATGTGAACACAATACTGTCCAGGCTGAGCAATGCACCTTCATCATTCATTATAAGGGTAAGTGTGATGTAAAGAAAGGTTCTTTCAAATTCCTGAAACCCATGAAGGATTGTTTGATTGAACGGGGATTGAATGCGACAATTGACTAAATAACTAAAACCAGATCCGGGATGTCAATATTAGGTATTATTCTTCTTATTTTGCTTGGAGTGATTTTATTCCTTGTTGAATTTTTAATTATACCAGGAGTAACCGTTGCTGGTATTGGAGGTGCATTAGTCATGGGAGTAGCTGTATTCATGGCCTACAGGACACATGGGGTTACGGCGGGCAACTATACTTTGCTTGCGGTACTATTGGTCAGTATTGCTTCACTGGTTTTAGCGCTCAGGTCAAAAACATGGAGAAGATTTATGCTTAAAACCAATATTGACAGCAAGGTTGAGGTCGGACTGGAAGACCAGAAGATTAAGCCGGGAGATAAGGGTGAAACAGTTACGCGTCTTGCACCAATTGGTATGGTAAGAGTTAATGATCTGGTTATTGAAGGGAAATCCATCGGCGGGTTCCTTGATCCGAAAACTACAGTTGAAGTGACCAAAGTCCTTGGCACGCAAATCATTGTTAAACCTATAAATAAAGAATAATATGGAAAGTGCCGGAGTTTTTATATACGTTGTTATTATTGCCGGAGCCCTGATTGGCCTCTGGCTTATATTTTACCTCATACCGGTTGGATTATGGTTTTCAGCTCTCATCTCAGGTGTGCGTATCTCTTTGCTACAGCTGATCCTGATGCGTTGGAGGAAAGTACCGCCAAATGTTATAGTCCGGTCCATGATTGAAGCTCATAAAGCCGGACTGGGGGATATTAAGCGTGATGATATGGAGGCTCATTACCTTGCCGGCGGGCACGTTGAAAAGGTTATCCACGCGCTGGTTTCAGCTAACAAAGCCAATATTGATCTGACGTTTAAGATGGCAACCGCTATTGACCTGGCAGGCCGGGATGTTTTGGAAGCTGTGCAGATGTCGGTAAATCCAAAGATCATCGATACTCCTGCGGTTGCTGCAGTAGCCAAGGATGGCATACAGCTGATTGCCAGAGCCAGGGTTACCGTGCGTGCCAATATCAAACAATTAGTCGGTGGTGCCGGTGAAGAGACTGTCCTGGCTCGTGTAGGAGAGGGAATTGTATCATCCATTGGTTCGGCAAACTCTCACAAAGCAGTGCTGGAGAATCCGGATTCCATTTCAAAGTTGGTTCTGGGGAAAGGCCTCGATGCCGGTACAGCTTTTGAAATACTGTCCATAGATATTGCCGATGTTGATATTGGAAAGAATATCGGGGCTATGCTTCAGATGGATCAGGCCCAGGCCGACAAGAACATTGCCCAGGCAAAGGCTGAAGAAAGAAGGGCTATGGCTGTTGCTCTCGAACAGGAAATGATAGCCAAAGCACAGGAAGCAAGAGCCAAGGTTATCGAAGCTGAGGTGGAAATACCCCTTGCAATGGCTGACGCTTTCCGGAGCGGAAATCTTGGAATAATGGATTATTATAAGTTTAAGAACATCCAGGCCGACACAGACATGAGGGAGTCGATAGCGAGATCTGCAAATCCTGAAGACAAGAAAAAGAAATAATACAGCTTCCTGCCCTGACTACAGCCTGTATGTCGGCTTCAGGTAAGAATACCCGGGGATTTCCTGATGTAAACTCGTTGATTTATCAATTTTATGCCGCCTTGAATCAGCAGGATGCCATCCAAGTATCAGCATATACATTGCGAATCCCACCACGTATGCAAGAGCAACATGCCAACCGTTTTTTACCCATGATAACAGATTCCTTGCTTCAGGGAATTTAGACGTAATTGCTACTCCGGCTGAGGATCCGAACCATATCATTGATCCACCGAATCCTACTGCATATGCCAGTAATCCCCAGTCATAAAATCCCTGGTCGAGGCACAGCTTTGTCAGGGGTATATTATCAATAACTGATGACAATAATCCCATAAAAAATGCCGATTGCCAGGATGGATCAGGAAGTTCCTCTACCGGCATCAATGATGCACTGAGTACAAGACCAATCAGGAAAATGGCACTTTTCGTCATATGACCGATCTCCTTCCAGGGAACCTTGATCACAAATGCAGATAACAGGATAACCACCCATACTCCCAGGGCAGGCATGTCGTAATATACATTTGATATGATCGCACCAACAAGAATCAAAACAACAACAGCAATTCTCATCCAGTCAACCTTAACCCGGGTAGCTTCATCATCCGCTTGGATTGGCTGATATTTAAACTGTTGTTTTGCGGCGAAGTAGGAAAACACAGCCAGTGCTGCGAAAGCGGCAACAAAACCTCTTAAGACTACCAGCGCATTTACCCCTTCAATCCACATCATGGTCGTAGTTGTATCTCCCACCACACTTCCTGAACCTCCTGCATTGCTTGCAGCTACCAATGCTGCAATATATCCAATGTGAACCTTATTTTTAAACACTACAATCGCTATTGCGCCTCCAAGAAGGGCTGCAGCAATGTTGTCAAGGAAGGTAGACAGGAAGAATGTAAGTACCAGAAGTATTAAGGGGCCAACCCAGTTATTGGGAAGAATTCGGGGGATTATGGCAGGTACCCCTGATTCCTCAAAAACTTTTGACAGTATCCCGAAACCTAAAAGTATCCCTAATAAATTCAGGATAATACCCCATTCTCCAACCCGTTTATCAGAATCAGCCAGCTGTTCTAAAAAATTCACGTTACCGAAAAAATGCTCAACGAGATGAAAGCCGGAATCAAAAATTAATTTATAGGCAAGTATCACAAAGAAACCTATGACGGAAAACCAAAATGCTTTTTTATGAAACAAAGCAACGCCCAGAAGTATCAGGGCAAATAAAATAAATTCAATTCTGAAGGCCATAATAAATATATATTAGATATTATTATTTCAAGATCATTCTTAAAAAAATCATTGCAATGATAACTATAACCAGGAACAAAACTACTGAAATTGTCCCCTTTACACGGGACCGCTTAAAATTTTTACTATTTTCTTCCATGATAATTAATTTTTAAGTTATACAAGTACTGGCTGATCCACCTTGTATCTGTCCAGGTCAAATTAATAAGTGAATAAGATGATTGGGAATATGGAAGAATGATTTATATTCTGAGAGTAAGCAGAGGTTCATCCTGTAAAGTCCTGCCCGTTGTTACTACAATTTTATCCGAAAAAATAAGGTCAGTTTCAATATAAAAATGTGAGAT
>JBGPAO010000272.1:0-5294 GCA_041480755.1 Bacteroidia bacterium | reverse complement strand
CAAAGTCTTACCAGTTTTAGGAATAGCTTCATAGATACCACCAGGCACAGCTTCCATCTGGCGGTAAGCATTAAAGTTTAATACAGCAGGGTCAGCAAATGTCTGACCAATACCATGTTCAATAGTCTGTAGCGTCAAAGAGAGCAAATCATTCGTAATTTCCTGAACACTAACTAGTAATAGACCTAAGGGGTCAAAAAACAAGTAGTCAGAAAGAGGATTATAAGTAAGAGTCCAAGCATCATCTAATCTCTCATTACAAGCATCTCCAAATTGGTCATTGACTAATTCTACTTTCGCTCCATTAGGGAACTTCTTCTTGAGTTTAGCTACCTTCTCCTTGTCTTGTAGAACATTAAATGCTGCGGGTCTAAGCCACGCATTTCTGATAGTAACATTGTTAGTTGGATATGCACCTTGATATTGGGGTGATAGTCTTCCCCACTGTTCATAAGGGTCTTTTGGACCAGTAGAAGTTGCAATCTCCTCAGGCTTTAACTTACCATGTAGGTGCTCAAACTTTCCAATAGCATTTGCATAGTGAGTTTCATAGCTAAATATAAGATAAGGGCAATCTTCCTGCTTTCTCGCGTAAACGGGAACCTTCACATAAAGCCCACCATAACAGTCCATGATAATGCGAGTCTTGGGCTTATGTGTAACTCCAACAATTCTAGTAACTAGAAAACTCTCCTTCTTAATTTCCCGATCATTATTTCTTCAATTTTTTGCTAATCCTCAAACAAAATGTATCTTTGTGCCCACAATATTGCGGGGTGGAGCAGTGGTAGCTCGTTGGGCTCATAACCCAAAGGCCGCTAGTTCGAATCTAGCCCCCGCTACAAACAAAACCCGGCCACCGTCCGGGTTTTGTAGTTCTTAGTTCCAGGTTCAAGGTTCTATGTTACTTAGTTCCTCTGTCAACCGATTAAGATACATGACCTAAATTGGATTTGAATTTTCTTCCCTTTATATAAAGCCAAAGCAGGCTTTTACCATTTATTTTACCATGTTTGCGGAGAATGAGGATTCTTTACCGGATCAGTTTCACTGACTCTTAGTTCAGGATCCAGATACATGATGGTACTGCATTGGGAAATATTATTTCCGTATACATAGTTTTCCAGACCCAGGTTTTTCCATTTATTGCCGTAAATTCCTATGTTGGTACAGTTGTAAACGGTGTTGTTCAGGATATATACTCCGGTCCCAAAAAACATTATGCCATTATTCCAGTCTGAGTATCCGCCTGAAACATTCCAGACAGTATTATTTTCCACCCATACATCACGTTTTTCTGAAAGCCTGTAATTGTTCTCTATTGAATTTTCTGCACCCTCAACAGTTATACCTGCCTGGTTATATTGCTCTTTTGTACCGGGATGAATATCATGAATCTGATTATTCCTTACCGTTATATGAAAGCTTTCACCCTTAATGTTTATGCCTTCGCCATTCCCGGTTTCATAAATATGATTATCCTCAATCCAGATGTATTCGCAATTATCAGGAAAGTTCTTACCCCAATAAGAACCGCTTCCCACATAGATGCCCTCTCCCCATTTGGAATTGAACTGCCCAGTGTTGTGTATTTTGTTCCCTGTGATATCAACATACTTTGATGATCTTCCGATATGAGCCCCTTCCTGCCCGGTGTTATATATTTCGTTATTCCTGATTATAATGTGATCAGAATTTTTTAGATAGATTCCCCACATCGAATTTATAAAGGTTAATCCTTCAATAACAATATAGCTGCAATTTTTAATCTCGAGTGAGATTCCTTTTGAAATTGTATTTCCCGAGATAAAAACAGTATCTGAATCAAAGGCCCTGACAACAAGCGGATTCTTTTCTGAATATTTCTTGTCGGACAGACTAATGTTTGTATACTTACCCGGTTTAACAAAAACTGTATCTCCCGCTTTTGTGTTATTCAATATCATATTCAGATCATTCCCAGGATTAACTACAATTATCCCGGCCTGAATTGTCTGCAGTATAATTCCAAAAACAAGAATCACTAAAAAGATCTTTGATGTGGTCATAATCATAAATTTAAAACTGGGATTGGTTCAAATATGCTTTTATGAAAATCTCTAATGTACAATTGATCATGAGCTCGATATAAAGTTAAAAACTAAATTCATTGTCTGCATATAATATCATCCTTGAATAATCTATTATGCCATTTAGGTTAGCCCTCGCTACAAACAAAACCTGGCCAGAATTTGGCCGGGTTTTGTTGTTCCAGGTTCCAAGTTCTCGGTTCCAGGTTAGTGTGAGTTTGGAGTTTGTGTATTTTAATTTAAAGTATGTCTTAATCAAATGCACTTGAGGAAAGGTATGATTTTGGCTGTGGGGGGAATGGATTATTTTTTTATTCTGTAGAAGCAACTGGTGGATATTTCGAGTGACCCCCTCTTTGCTGGGTTCCAAATTGTTGCTTAAATCTGACGCCCTTGTGATAACTGGATATCAAAAATATCACAGTCAGGAATCCGTGAGATTGTAACGGCAATTAATTTTTTTAAAAAAAATAACCGATAATTCATACTTCTTGTCATAAAGTAATATAAAACGTTTTGATAGACCTGAACGCGTGCCTGACGGAAGTCAGATGTACCGGCGGGCAGGATTATCCTCCTCCTGGCGGATCCTCAAACGTTTAATTACTTTATTATTAAATAATTATAAAAATTTAGAAGTATGAAAAAGAAAAAAATTTTTACCCGTTTATTAATGGGTATAGTGATGATTTTATCCATTGCAGCCCAGGCACAGGATGGATTATTCATCTCAGAGGTCACAGACCCGGCAGATAACTATAACGGCCGGTTTATTGAAATCTACAATTCAGGTCCTGAAACTGTGGATTTTAATATTGTTACACTTTATTTATCACGACAGAGCAACGGGGGTACCGGCTGGGGTGATGTAAAACTTGCAGGTACAGTAGCCGCAGGCGAAACATTTGTTATCGGAGGTTCCTCATTTGAAGCCGTATATGGTTTCCCTCCAAATCAGGTGTCAGGCATAATTACCGGTAATGGTAATGATGCTTATTTTCTTTTTTTGAATGGTGACCATACTACAGGGACACTTCATGATATCTATGGTGCCATTAACACGGATGGAACAGGGACCCTCTGGGAATACACTGATTCCAGGGCAGAAAGAGTGGAAGGTATAACTGCTCCCCGGACAATATGGAACGCTGCCGAATGGGAAATTGGCCCGGCTAATATCCTGGATACAGATCCGGGAACATACCATGGGTCGCCGGGTGATGATACTATTCCAACAGGCAGTTATTCGCTCACAGTACAAAGTGATACTATTGCAGTTGGTCAATCTGTCGAAGTTTCAGTTACCGTTAGTGAGCTGAATTTAAATGATAATATTATTTCCTATCAATTTAATATCGGTTATGATACTTCAGCACTGGAATTCACAGAAATCGACCTTACCGGGACCATCGCTGCAGGCGGTGAAACTGCAGTCAATCCAAATATTGCAGGACAAGTATCCATAAGTTATATGAGAGTGACACCAATGACTGGTGCAGGCACCATATTGAAACTTCTGTTTAATTCACGGGGTGCAGATACATGTGAAATATCCATTTCCAATGCATGGTTAAACAACATACCGGTACAGAATTTAACAAATGGCACTTTAATTATCAGGAAGGTAAATCCACCAACAGCTGCAATCACTTACAATGATTTGGTTAACAGGTTTGCTGATATCCTTGTGATTACCGCTACTTTTAGTGAAATGATGAATGAAGCGAATCCTGTCCATCTTCATCTGAGTGGTGCTGCAACCCTGGCAGATGCGGTAATGACACGTCAGAGTCCAATGGTGTATACGTATGCCTACCGGATCCCTAAAACAGGGGGTGATGTTACAGTCAGGTTAAGCGATGGAACGGACCTTTGGGACAATGAAGTAATTCCGGTACCAACCAGCGGGGAGACTTTTCATATCATGCAATTTACCCCGGGGGATGTGGATGATGACAGCATCATTTTAGCCTATGACGCAGCCATTACACTTCAATATTCAGTTGGGCTGGATCCCATAGCGGATATTGATCCCCTGCCCTGGGAAAACTGGCGTGACAGTACGGCAAACGTGGATGGTACTGGTTGTATAACAGCTTACGATGCAGGTTTGATCCTGCAGTATTCGGCCGGGGTTATTACCAGTTTTCCCGGTGAAGTCAGTAAATCCATTTCAATGGCTGATGTATACATTGATATTGTGGCTGATGAAATTATATTTTACGCGTATGGTATACTTGTAGGTTTCAACTTAAGTACAACTGATGAAAATAATATACTGGGGATCCCGGTGGTTTTAGAAAAATCATTCATATCAGCATTTAATCACAGGGGAACGACATATAAAATAGGACTTTGCACTGCATTTCCCCCTGAAAACGGAACAGCTATTTTAAAGATCCCGTTCACTGAATGCGGATCAGTAACATTCACTATGCTTGTTAATACAGAAGCGAAGGTGGTAACTATTGACCTGTTTACCGGCATGGTAGAATCGGAAAATGAGGATATTGCCATTTATCCCAATCCTGCAAAGGACAAATTATTTATAAACACAGGAGGAATTTTTAAGATGGATGGATATCAACTGAAGATTATCAATCAAACCGGGGTAACGGTTTTTGAAACCAGGATGAAAGGATCTCAAAACGAGATTAATCTTACTGATTGGAAAGAAACGGGTTTCTACTTTGTGCAGCTGGCAGATTCAGAGGGACGTATACTGGCAACGCGAAAGATTATTTTTCAATAGCAATTATTGTTTTATATTGCAGGGTATTGCCGGCTGGCCGGCAGTACCTTGTAACTTTTAGCAAACCAAATATCCTCTGCACAAGTGAAGATTGCTTGAGAACCTGATCGAAAATTTTGATTAATCATAATATGGGCGTGTTTTTGGTACTTTCAATATAAATTTTACGCCATATTATGAAAGCAAGGGTAATAAAAGAAGGAATTATCTAAAAAAGCATGAGCCCAATTGGCAGAATTATTGTGCTTATCGGAGCAAGACAAACCGGAAAGACAACACTTGCAAAAATTTAAGTTCCCCGGGAATGAAATATATTGCTGTTGAAGATCCGGTATTAACAGGACAGCTCATTGGTTATTCTAACCATTTCGTTTGAAACCTATTTTTTTACGATTCTGATGTTCAGTAAAAGCAAATGGGAATTTCCTTCTTCCTCCCCAACTTGAAGTCGCAAATTGCGACTTCAAGTTTTT
>JBGPAO010000271.1:0-5308 GCA_041480755.1 Bacteroidia bacterium | reverse complement strand
GGGATGGCTATTATTCTCATACAGCTATACCCAGATACCTGATGACTGCTTTTGAACTGGCATCAGAGAATTTTATCGACGGAGAATTAAACATACCTGAAAGTGGTAACGGTGTACCAGATATTCTGGACGAAGCTGTCTGGTTGATAAATTATCTGGACCGTACAAGAGGTCCACTTGGAGGTATAGCAGGTGCCCGGATTCATCCTGATTTTGAAGAAATCGGAGATGGTATCCCTTCATGGGAGGATACCCGGAACTGGATCATATCAGGCGAGGATTATGTAACCACTTTTACATTCGCTGGTCTTTGTGCCCAGTATGCGTACTGCCTTAAAATGGCAGGTCTGGACACCCTTGCTGATAATTATTTTATTAAAGCAGAGGATTCTTTTGAATGGGCCAACACTCACTTTGAAACCGGTGACGACTTATACGACAGCAGGTTATATGCAGCAGCCTGGTTGTATAAATTCAGTGGGATAAATCAATATCAGAATATTTTTAAAAGCGATTGGGGTCTGATCTCTGATAAACCGTACGCACCAGAGAACCGAAAATGGGCTATATGGGCATTTATTACGACAAACCAGAGTAACATCGATAGCAGCCAGAAAAAGGCCTGTATGACAATTGCCAGAAGTCTGGCAGAAAATGATATTGTGGATCCCTCCTCAAAAAGAAGTTATCGGGTGGGATTTAACTGGTACTATCCCATCCTGGTCGGCCAGGCTACCACTCCAATGGTATTGCCTGCCCTGGTAATGTATAAATTGACTGGTGAAGAAAAATACCTGACAGCCAGTCTTACAAGTTGCGATTATTATATGGGTGGAAATCCATTGAATCTTGTTTGGATGACAGGATTTGGGGATAACCCGGTAAAACAGGTCATGCATCTTGATACATGGTTCAGCAACCGGCAGGAAATGATCCCCGGAATTATACCATACGGTCCGACTTATAATGGATGGATTCCGAATAATGGCCCATGGAGCTCAGATTTTGCACTTGAAAGAATCTACCCTGATCAATCATACTGGCCACCACACGAAACCTGGTTTGAGAACCGGTATTGCCCCATTACAAATGAATTTACTGTTCACCAGAGTTCCGCCCCGGCAGCAGCAATATATGGAATGCTTTGTAACAAATGGCCGGAATCCTGGCAGCCAAATCAGCCGCCGTTAATCTTTATTACCAGCCCTTCCGGCAACCAGGAAATTTCAGAAGGAACGGATATTATAATAACAGTTGATGCTTTCGATCAGGATGGATATATAAGAAAGGTTGAATTTTATAACGGGTGGCATAAGATCGGAGAATCCACAGAAAAACCCTTTAGCCTTACCTGGCACAACACTATGCCAGGCCCCTATCAAATATCTGCAATTGCTTTCGATAATAAAGGAGCATATACAAAAGCAGAAATTATTACCCGAATAAAGGAAATTCCTTATAATGAAGAAAATACGGGATTCAATATTTATCCTGTTCCGGCCAGCAATGAACTGAAACTGGAATTCGCCCTCGATTTTCCGGCGAATGCGACTGTAGAAATTTTTAATATGGAGGGGCTGTTGATCTGTCAGAAAATATTCAATTTATCAGGCCCGCAACAACACGTTCTAAACATAGCCCTCAACGAGAATGAAATGTTTATACCCGGATCTTATATCTGCAGGCTTACAGCAGGTTCAGGTAATAATATGTTCAAGGCAACAAGAATGTTTGTTATTGATGCATGCGTTCTGTAAATTAAATTTGAATTTATTCTTTTTTTATACTTTTGAGAAAAGACCTGATTATAAACCTTAAAATCAACACGAAATGGGAATCGTTAAAGAATTCAAAGATTTTGCCGTTAAGGGTAATATGATTGATATGGCCGTTGGTATTATCATTGGCGGCGCCTTTGGTAAAGTCGTTTCATCAGTTGTAAACGATATTCTGATGCCTCCACTTGGATTGCTGATCGGGGGATTGGATTTCGCCGATTATAAAGCAACTCTTAAAGCCGCAAGCGTTAACGATGCAGGCGAGGCAGTCGCCGCCGTTACCCTTAATTATGGAATGTTTATCCAAACAGCCATCGATTTCCTTATAGTTGCACTTGTCATCTTCATGGTAATCAAGGCGATGAACAAACTGAAGAAAAAAGAAGAAGCAAAACCTGCCGAACCGCTAGCTCCTACCAAAACGGAATTACTGCTTGGAGAGATACGGGATCTTCTGAAGAAGTGAAAGAAAAGAATGAAGACGTTTAAACTGATATCTATTTTAACTCTTATTCCCATGATGAGTTTTGGACAGACTGTGAACAATATTGAAAGTACCCTCGAGGTAGTCAATATTAAAACAGGCAAAAGGCAGATCATACTTCAGGAAAAAAATCATTTTGAAGCGCCTAACTGGTCAAGGGATGGAAGTTATTTCATCATAAACAGCCGTGGATTATTATACCGGGTCGACAGGAAAGGGAAGAATAAAGAGCTTATCAATACAGGTTCTGCGACCAGGTGTAACAACGATCATGGTATATCACCTGATGGAAAACAGCTTGTAATAAGCAATGGAATTGAGAAGTCTCCGGATAATTTTTCATCTGCCATTTTCATTCTGCCAATTGGCGGAGGAGAACCAAAATTAATAACAGAAAACACTCCATCTTACTGGCACGGTTGGTCGCCGGATGGCAAGACACTGTCTTTTGTAGGAATGCGGAATAATGATTATGATATTTACACCATCCCGGTTGGGGGTGGTGCTGAAAAACAGGTGACATATTCACCAGGACTGGATGATGGTCCCGAGTACTCACCGGATGGAAAGTATATCTACTATAATTCATTTCAGACAGGCCGGATGCAAATCTGGCGGATTCAAGCCAATGGCGATACTAACGAACAGCTCACATTTGATGAGTATGCAAATTGGTTTCCTCATCCTTCTCCTGACGGGAAGTATATAGCATATATAAGCTATATAGAGGATCAGAAAGAAAGCCATCCTTTTGGCAAGGATGTGAAACTCAGGATAATGAATTTAAAGACAGGAAAGATCCGGGATTTAACCAAAGTGTTTTATGGGGGACAGGGAACGATAAATGTGCCATCCTGGTCCCCTGACAGCAAGATGGTGGCATTTGTCAGCTACAGGAGCCTGGGACAATAAATCCGGAAATGAAAATTATTGTAGCTTTTTTAATATTTATTACAAGTATTCATCAGCCTTCTTTGATTCTTAAACAACAGAAATTGGATCTTGATGACGGAACAGAGCTGTTGTATACCATTCTGTCTCCTTCAAGGATTCCAAAGAATCAAAAAATCCCCCTGGTTGTGGCTCTGCACTGGGGATGGGATCGTGAAAAACCGTTACCGAAATGGCATGCAAGCCTGAAGAAGAATGGATCCGGGATTGGAAAGAACTTCCGGTTTACATTATTCACGGGACTGAAGATGAACTCTTCCCTTTTTCAGAGATTGAAAATATTGCGGCTGACCTCGCTAAGAAAAATGTAAAAATAAAGTTAATCAAGGTTGAAAATGCATCTCATTTTGATACCGGTAAGTTCATAATCCCCCTTAAATATTCATATAAATGGCTTTCAGAATTGGATAAGCCATAATCTCTTTTAAATAATTTATTTTCATTATCAAATAAAATAATATAACTTTGCGCGGTTATTTTTATTTTTTTCTAATTAATTTCATTTTTTTATGAACATTTATGTAGGTAATCTTCAGTACGGTGTGACAGAAGATGAACTTAAAGAACTCTTCGAAGAGTTCGGTGAGGTAATGTCGGTTAAAATAATTACGGACAAGTACTCTGGCAGAAGCAAAGGCTATGGTTTCGTTGAAATGTCGAACAATAATGAAGCGAAAAAAGCCATTGAAAGCCTGAATGAGAAAGATTTGAGGGGCAGGAATATCAGGGTTAATCAGGCAAGGGAACGGGAAGAAAATCCGAGACGGAATTCCCGGTCAAAATATTAGGATCTGACTTATCGACAGAAACAACCTATAGTGGTTGGGTGACTGAATGAACTCAGTTAATTCTCAAGTGTTCTGGATTTTATCTCTCATACTGAACCCAGTTTAGGGTGAATTATTACCTTTAGACTGGGTCTTTTATTTTTCTATTAAAGCATAGGGATCTAAGAAAAATTCATATCCCATTGACTATTAAGTAATAAGATTTCCAGATATGGATTTCAATTCAAAAGTAATTCTTGGCCGGACTGGCCTTCAGGCTGGCAGAATCGGAATATCTTCCAGTTATGGCGCAAATGCTGAGGCTTTTGAAGAGGCATTTGAAAGAGGTTGTAATTATTTCACGTGGGGGACATCTGTTAAAGGACCCTCACCGGAAATGAAAACGGCAATCAGGAATATAGTTCAAAAAGGACAAAGAAATAAACTTGTTCTTGGATTATACAGTTATTTCCACAACAGTTTCCTGACTGATCTTTTCATACCCAAAAGGTTAAAGCAGTTAGGTGTTGATCATGCTGATATTCTCATTCTTGGGTACTATTCCTATCGCCCGTCAAGATCTATCATTGAAGACGCACTTCGGCTTAAAGAAAAAGGTATCATTCGCCATATCGGTTTATCCGGACATAACAGGAAAATATTCCCGGAACTAAGTAAAGATGAAGCTTTTGATGTATTTCATGTTCGTTATAATGCTGTCAATCGTGGTGCCGAAACCGAGGTTTTTCCTTTCATAGATGACAATACAGGCCAGGGAATTGTATCCTTTACAGCAACCAGATGGGGACAGCTGCTCGACCAGAAGAAAATGCCCTCTGGAGAAACGGCTCCTTCTGCAGTGGATTGCTACAGGTTTGTCCTTTCAAATCCGGCCGTAGACGTTTGTATGATGGGTGCAAGAAACACTGAAATGATGAGAGAAAACCTGGCAGTTTTGGACATGGATTCTATGAATGAAGAGGAATTGGCAAAAATGAGGCAAATTGGGGATTGGCTGAAGAAAAGCAGGAGCTAAGGGCCAAGAGCTGTCCCAGCCTTCTCCTTCAGTTTCACCCAGCCCAGCCCTTGGGCCGGGTCACGGATGGTGACTTGCTGATTGGCAGAGACATCGTCCTGGATGACGAGGGAACCATCGGGGAAGGCGACCAGCACCGCCACGGTTGCTGCTGTCCCCAATCCGAACTGGGCGATCTGCTCGTTCTGGCCGCAGAAGCTGGATCCGCCGTCAATGAAGCGGGTGAGGGTGCGGCCGGGCGGGAAGGTGAGGTCATTGTCAAGGTTGACCAGGACGCGGGCGCCGATGGCAT
>JBGPAO010000270.1:0-5322 GCA_041480755.1 Bacteroidia bacterium | reverse complement strand
TTCATATTACTGGGCCAGATGTTGTTACACCCAATAGCATGGGAATATCTTATTCACTCCCCCTTATAAACGGCACAAGTTATTCATGGACTATTTCACCGGGAGCTCAAATTGTATCAGGTCAAGGAACCAACCAAATTTTGGTTGACTGGGGAGAAATCAATGGCAATATTAGTGGAGAAATCATCATTAATTCAAATTCACACATCACAAACTTTCCCGTTGAAGTAACTGACAATTTGATTAAGAACAAAGGCTTTGAAAAAGGAGGCAAATATTGGAATAGCAATATTACTACTTTTGGTGAATGGAATCAACCAAGAGGGTCGTATGAATTCATTTCCTCTCCGCTTTCTCATACTAACCAGTCTATAAAAATCAATATACCTAAACTTTTGACTTATCCATGGGATTTTCAGTTATCCCAAATCGGATTCGCATTGAAGAATAAAAAACAGTATAATGTATGCTTTTGGGCAAAATCTGATGTCACAGGCGATAAAATAAATGCGACGATTGTTATTCCCAAGAACTTAGGTAAAGCAAATTATGTACTTTATGGAAAGCAATTTAAAATGACGGATCAATGGGTTCAATATGCTTTTAGTTTTACTGCAAATGAAGATACTGAGGGAGCATTAAATATAGATATGGGTTATCAGGTCGGGACCTATTATTTTGATGACTTCTCTTTGCTTATAAAAAATAATCCTACTGGATCAGAAACAATTCCGGCTCTAATGATTCCTGAACATTATTTTCTATCTCAAAATTATCCAAATCCATGTAGTTCGACTTCGATGATCGAATTTTCATTGCCATATCAGCAAATGGTGACCTTGAAAGTATATGATATCCAAGGCCGGGAAGTTGCAGTACTGGTAAATGAAGTGAAACAGCCAGGAACATACATCGTAACTTTTGATGCCAAGGAATTATCAAATGGATTATATTTCTATCAATTCATTGCAGGAGATCTAATTCAAACACAAAAATGTCTGGTGCTGAAATGAGAATTACCAGGTATTTTGTATTATGTATTAGCCCCCTAAATTGCTGGATAAAAAAGATATAGACAGATTAGCAGACTTCGTAAATTAAAACATCAACAAAATCGTCAACCAAATAAAAAAGCCCTTACAGAGCATTGATCTTTAAGGGCTTATATTTTGAGACGTGGTGCCACTCGGAATCGAACCAAGGACACACGGATTTTCAGTCCGTTGCTCTACCTGCTGAGCTATGGCACCAACCTCTAAAAAAGCACGTCAAAAATAGACAAATTTCTTTATCTGCAAAAGTTATATCCAAAAAACTGCGCCAACACCTTACTGCCAGTCTGGGGCTACTGATCCAGTCAACCCCTGGCTGACAGTCAGGGGCTACTAATCCAGTCAATCCCTGACTGACAGTCAGGGACTACTAAACTGAAAACCATTTTTGCTTATCTTTGCACGCCTAATACACCTCAATGATTTACGATACATTCACCCTTGACAACGGAATCCGTCTGATCCATCACAGAACCAGCAGTTATGTGGCACACATGTCAATACTGATGAATACCGGGTCTCGTGATGAAATGGACCAGGAACATGGGATGGCTCATCTCATTGAACATCTCTTTTTTAAGGGTACAGAAAAAAGAAAAGCCTGGCATATCATCAGCCGCCTGGAAGATGTGGGAGGAGATATCAATGCATATACCACCAAGGAAGAAACCTGCATTTATGCTTCGTTCCTGACAGGCGATTATGTACGTGCGGCAGAACTTATGAAAGACGTGGTTTTCAATTCTGTATTCCCGGTCAAAGAACTGAAAAAGGAGAAGGATATAATCATCGACGAAATAAATTCATACCTCGATGATCCTGCTGAACTGATATTTGATGAATTCGAGGATCAGGTTTTCCTGGGGAATCCGATTGGAAGGAACATATTGGGAACTGCTGAAACACTTGGAAAAATCGATAGAACTGATGTACTTCATTTTTTGAATGATAATTATGCCACTGACGAAATGGTCATTAGTTCAGTTGGAAATATTTCATTTAAAAAGTGGTTGAAAATAATAGCCAGATATTTCGGTGATATCCCGTCAAAAACCAGGACAAGAAAAAGGATCATTCTCAACAATTTTGCTCCGAGTAACATCACAAAAGAAAAAGACACTTTCCAGGTTCATTCTTTGACAGGGACCAGGGCTTATAAGGTCCTGGATGAACGGCGCATCACCCTCCACCTGCTGAATAATATCCTTGGTGGCCCTGGACTTAATTCCCGCCTGAACATGACACTCCGTGAAAAAAATGGTTACTCATACCAGACTGAATCACATTATTCGCCTTATTCAGATACAGGCGTGCTGAATGTCTATTTTACCTGCGACAAAAACAAACTCAATAAATGCAGGGATATGATCTCAAGGGAATTTCATAAGCTCCGTAACCAGCGACTGGGCACTTTACAGCTCCTCAAAGCAAAGAAACAGCTGATGGGGCAGGTTGCTATTTCAGCAGAAAATCATGAAAGCCTGATGTTGTCTATGGCAAAAAGCTATATGATATTTAACAAGTTTGAAAGCCTTGAAGAGATCAGGAATAAAAATGATGTTATTACCGCAGAAAAACTGGTTGAGACAGCCAATGATATCCTTGATGAGAACAAATTATTCAGTCTGACTTATATTTAAACTTTTACTCCATGCCCGGCTGTAACCTTAAATTTGTCTGAGCACCGGGTTCAGGATGCTTAAAAAACAATTCAATATGTTAGAGAACAACCCGCAAATTGAGAAATATATAGTTGATCATACCACAGATGAAGATCCGGTTCTTGCTGAACTGGACCGCCGCACTCATCTTGATACAGTTTATCCCCAAATGCTTGCAGGGAAAACACAGGGAAGGCTTCTGGAAATGATATCACGGATGATCATGCCTGAAAATATACTCGAGATTGGAACTTTTACAGGATATTCAGCAATATGCCTTGCCAGAGGACTTAAAAATAACGGCCGCCTGTATACAATAGAAATAAATGATGAACTGATCAATTTTGCTTCAGAATTCTTTAAAAAGGCAGGAATGACTGACAGGATCACACAACTTACAGGAGATGCCAGAAAAATTATACCGGATTTAAATGTTGCTTTCGATCTTGTATATATCGATGCAGAAAAAAACGATTATCCAGCTTATTATAATATGGTTATAAATAAAGTCAGACATGGCGGCTGGATATTAGCTGATAATGTACTGTGGGGCGGAAAAATTCTGGAAGATCCTTCTGATGCTGATCCTTCTACAAAGGGTATTCTTGAGTTCAATGAAGTTGTCCGTAAGGATAACCGTGTGGAAAATCTTATTCTGCCAATCCGCGATGGACTGATGATCATCCGAAAGAAATGACTAAAATTTGAAATAACTAGAATTGGAAGGTCTTAGCTCTCTGCACTCTGCACTCATCTCTCATCATTCAGAATTCAGAATTCAGAATTCCCCTTAGACATAAACCAGCCCTTCATCTGCTTTGCCAAAAACCTTGTTTTGCCTGGCCATGTATCGCAATCCTGAGAAAAACGCCAGCAATGAATCAAAATGATGCCAGGTTGTGATAACCCTCTTGTTCAATGTAATGCTGGCTTTACTCATAAACATATCAAGCATGCTGTCAAGGTCCCCGTTTTTCTGCCTGTAAATTTGCACCGGAAGCGACATAATCTCAACCATTTTCCTTGGATAGGTTTCATATACCAGGAACCCAAAATCATTTAACAGTTTTTTCAGCCCGATTGCCCTGGCAGTTAATCCTCCGGCAAACATGGGGGATGATGCCTTCATTTCACTGTCACACATGCGGAAGAAATAATCAATATACCCGTTAAGGTGTCTGTAAACACCTGGCAATGATAACGGGGCATCAATAATTACAATATCCGGATCAATATGGAGAATTTCATTCAGAATAAAAGCATCTGCATCAGAGTTTTTAGACGACAAAATGAACCTTACTTCATGAAAAGTATTATAGCAAATCACTGTGGTGCCGCTGAATTTGCACCCGTAGTTAATTCCCACGATCCGCTGTTTCAATATCGTATCTGGCAAGGTCATTTTAGCGATCCTTTTGCTAATATGACCATAAAACGGCTGAAAAGGTTGCAGGTATCTGATTTTATGCATCTTAAAATGGCTCCTGAATCAATCACTTCAATGGATATTGATATGAACAGGAATATCATCATATTCTGAATTTTGTCAAATAACTATTATCTCTGATCAATGACTAATTTGTTTTCTTATAATTTTTTAATATTTTGTCTGATTATTAATATATCCCTTAAAAAAACGACCCACTAATTATTACCAATAAACCTTAATTAATAACCTATGAAACACAAATTGAATTTTATGAAACAAATCCCGCTGATTATTGCGGGGCTTATTCTGATCAGTTCATGCTCAACCTATGATAAGTTAGCCTGTCCTGATTTCAGGAATAACAAGAGTTACTCAAAAAAATATCTGGCCAATAATCAGATAAAGAGAAATCTTCATAAAAATCATGCTGTCAACAGAGATAACTATAATGCTTTCAGAATTAATAACCCGCGCAAATATAAACCCGGTAATTCAAGAGACTATACAATAAATCAGGACAAAACTTATATTTCTGAAACCAGCCAGATCAAATCCATTCCGGCCGTAACTGAATTCCGGATTCCTTCCGGAAAGGATGAAAAATTTGGACTTGTGGCTGCATCAGGCAATTATACTCCTTTAAAGGAATCTTCTTCTGTCCCTTTATCTCCGGATTTCAAAAACCGGGATAATGTTTCTGGTCCCGTTGCTTCAAAAGAGGATATATCTGATCTTACTAAAAAAGAGCAGCGCCAGGTAATTAAGCCGTATAAAAAAGAATTAAGAAATGCCGTCAGATCCTATGCACAATCTCTGTCGGGTCAGCAGACTAAAAGTGCCATGGGATTTGCAATTGCATCATTAGTATGCGGTTTGGTAGGACTTTTTATTGCCGGTTATATTTTTGGACTTCTGGCAATTATTTTTGGAGGTATTGCACTTGGAAGAATCCGTAGGAATCCTGAACTCCCGGGCAGGGGGTTGGCTGTTGCAGGAATGGTACTTGGATTGATAGATGTTATACTTCTTGCAATTTTAATGTTAGCATTTGGCGCTTCAATGATCTGATTATAAACAGCCTTTACTGAACATGCCGATTTGTGCATTTTAAGCACAAGTTTGCCTTAAAATCACTATTTTCTCACCTTATTTAAAGACGACCAACGCCTGAGGGGATTTT
>JBGPAO010000269.1:0-5350 GCA_041480755.1 Bacteroidia bacterium | reverse complement strand
TTCAAATATTTACAGAATATAATGCAACCTTTGTCAATATTAAATGAGTCAATTCAGATATAATGACTCGTTAATAATTAAATAGGTTGTTTCAGATAAAAAATATTTATCGGAATTTATAAACTTTGAAATAGCAGGGAGCAAAGGGCTTAGAGCTAAGAGCAGAGGGCTAAGGGCTAAGGGTATTGTTCCGAGAACTGGTTGACTTGTGGACTTGTAGACTTTTTATAAAATATACGTTCGATGAAAATCAAACCAATAATCCTGGTATTAATTGTTTTGTCCGTCTTTTCAATGGTGGCCAACTCCCAGGACACTCTCTTTTTTGAAAATTTTGATGATTCGCCCGGATACAAGCCTGACGGATGGACTACCGAGCTTGAAGTTCTCCCCTCCAGGGTGTGGCAATTTGTCAATGGCGGGGGGGCAAAGCCACCGATAATTCCCGGTAGCAGAAGGCCGCCAGCTGCATATATCGGACTTGTAAATGCATTGTTTTTCTTTGAAAGCATGACTCATGAATCAGTAATTCTGATTACTCCGCCTACCAACCTTGAATATGCTGTTAAACCTGAATTGAGGTTTCAACATGCCCAGATGGAGGGTGATCTGGGACCTGGCCTCGCACATGATGAACTCCGGGTCTATTACAAAACCCATATCGACAGTGCCTGGAGGGAAACCAGGAAAATAGGGCAATTTACCGATGCAGTTGAAAACTGGACCGAACAAACTATTTTACTGCCTGCAGGAGCCTTCGTTCCCACCTGTTATTTCGGATTTAAGGCTACCACCAATTATGGCTGGGGCGTATGCATCGATGATGTCACCATTCTTGAAACAGGAGTTCAGGCCAGGTATGTTGATGCTGTTACAATTCAGCAGGAAAATACAAACATCATACCCACAGGATCAAAAAATAATCCGGTTCTCAGAATTAATATAAGTGTAAAAGGCAATTCAGGGACTGTCACATTGAACTCAATTAAAGTAAAATCACTCAATACTTCCGACAGTGATGTGCCGGCAAATGGAGTCAGGCTATTTTACAACTCATCCAGCCGGAATTTCTATGCGGCTGAATTATATACCTCGGTCTCCTATTCAGCCGGTGACGCCACATTCTCCGGGCTGAATCTCGACCTCCCCACAGGGAATACATCGGTGTGGATTTGCTGTGACGTAAATTCAAATGCAGTTCATGGCCACCAGATTGATGCCTCCATACTGGCCAATAATATAAATATAAACGGGACCACCTATCCTTCAGCAGCAGTTTCTCCGGCCGGCACAAGGACCATTCGTCAGGCCGTTTTTTATGATGATTATGCTTCTGATAAGGGCTGGACCCTGTCGGGGGATTTTGAGCGGAACAGGCCTCATGGCTATGGTGGAAATTATATCGGGAATCCCGATCCGGCTTATGCAGCGGGTGATACGATGATCATTGGTGATGATCTGACCGGGCTGGGATACATACCAGGTGATTACGAGCCTAATATACCCAGGTACGAAAACCTGGCAGTTTCTCCGTCATTTGATCTTTTCTATTATAACGATGTCAGGTTATCATTCCTGCGCTGGCTTAATGTGGAGAACTCCGATACAGCTTCCATTGAGATCAGTACCGATAATGGAGCCTCATGGAAAGAGATATGGTCAAATGATAACAATGTCTTTACAGATAACGACTGGAAATTCTTCAGTCTTACTATGCCTCTTGCCTACCGGAAACCTGACGTGAAGCTTCGTTTTAATCTTGGCCCCACCAATATGAATAACCACTTTTCAGGCTGGAACATTGAAGATATTGCCATAACAGCTAACTATGTCAATTATGATGTCGGGCCTGTGACACTGCTTTCGCCGGGAAGCGGCTGCGGGCACTCCTCTGCCGAAACCGTGACCATAAAAGTAAAAAACTTCGGCCCGGTTGCAACACCGAACCGGATCCCGGTAAGATATTCATTCAACAACGGATCATCATGGACAACCGATACTATTAAAAGTGCAATCCCGTTCAATGGCGAAACTAATTTCAGCTTTAATAAAACTGTGAATCTCTCGACACCCGGAACCTATAATGTGATAATTGAAACAAGGTTGGGTGTGGATGAGGAATCAACCAACAATTCCTTTGATACGGTGGTTTACGTTGATCCAACCTATCCTTTACCCTACACCCAGGATTTCGAAACAGGGAAAGATTTCTGGAGATCAGGGGGAACGCTTCCATCGTGGGAATTCGGCAAACCGTCCGGATCAGTCATTATTGAAGCTGCTTCAGGAATCAATGCCTGGGTCACAGAGTTGTCGGGAAACTACAACGATCTGGAAGATTCATGGCTGATGAGTCCATGTTTCGACTTTTCAGGAATTGACTATCCTGTGCTTGAGTGTAAGTTGTTCGTCTTTACAGAAGAAGATAAAGACGGCGCCCGTATGGAATATTCACTTGATAACGGCCAGACCTGGTCGCGGCTCGGGAAAAAAGGTGACGGTGAGGCATATTCCTGGAACTGGTTTAATTCTGATGCAATCGAAGCTCTGCCAGGAAAGCATGGCTGGACCGGCTCAACCTCAGAATGGGTCACCGCAAGGATACTCCTGGACACCACTGTTTTCAGGAATGCCAGCGGTGTTAAATTCCGGTTTCATTTTGCCAGCGATTCTGTCAACCGGCAGGAGGGTATTGGTGTGGATGATGTCAGGATATATGATGCCCCCAGGGACGCGGGAGTAGTATCTATAGAGAGTCCGGTCACCGCCTGTGCACAGGATATCGGTGATCATACCGCAGTAACGATCAGAAACTTCGGCCTGGATACGCTGATGGCCGGCGACAGTATTACTGTCGGATATGATTTCGATGGGCAACCTACTGTAATCGAGAAGTTTGGACTTGCCTCCAATCTGTATAGAAACAGCAGTGTTCAGTATACATTTAAAAACGATTTGACCATCACCTCTTCCGGGATCAAAGAAATTGACGCTTTTACACTGCTTCCTGATGATGCCCGGTTTTACAATGAGATCTTTACGAATGACACGGCCTCAAAGGTCATAAATGTGGCGCAGACTCCATTCATGTACCTGCCCGCAGCAATTTATACTGTTAGGCCCGATACAGTTGTGCTGGATGCCTATACCGGAAATCCCTCGGACACCTATCTGTGGCAGGATAATTCATCGGATTCCAAATTCCAGGTGACGCTGAAAGCTGATGGCATTTATCATGTAAAAGCCAGCAACGGGATCTGTGATTACCGCGATACGACTTATATGTACCACCTTATAGCTGATGCCGGCGTGGCAGAGGTGCCTTATCCGCAATCGGATTGTGAACTTGGCAATGCGGTTGCTCCCAGGATCCTCATACGAAATTTCGGCACCGATACCCTGGATGCGGGTGATACGATCATCGCAGCTTACAAGGTGGATTCAAGCCCTGTGGTCGAAGAGACAATTAAACTGACGGAAGGTCTTTATCCAGACAGTACCATTGAATACATCTTTTCCGGGACAGTTGATTTATCAGAGATAAAAGCCTATTCATTCAGGACTTTTACCCGGCTCAGGGATGATGATTCGGTTTATAATGATACCACGTCCTTTGCCCTGGAAGTTTATGGTTATCCTGCATTCGATCTTGGCCCCGACACTCTCAGCATGGAAATCGAATTCACCATCGATGCCGGTCCAGGCTGGTCATCCTACTTATGGCAGGATGGCTCCACTGACAGATATTTTACGGTTAAATACAATGAACGGGATCCGGAAAATACTTACTCTGTGACAGTCACTGATGAACACGGTTGCCCGGCATCTGATCATATCGTGGTGGCTTTTGAAGTATGGGACATAACAATTTCTGATATTCTCAGTCCTGCTTCTGCATGTGTTCTGACTGACCAGGAAGAATTCAGGATCAGGATAAAGAATTCCGGGACAATTACAATTTACAATGAACAGATAAAGATGGTAGCCATTATCGATAACGGTGTTCCAAGGAACGGGCAGAAAACCCTGACACAGGTCTTTAACCAGGGAGATTCAATTGAATTTTCATTCGGGTCCAATTTTGATTTTTCACGTCAGGGGGATCATCCAGTAAAAGTGTACACGGTTTATGCCAAAGATATGGATGCTTCAAATGACACCCTGGAAGTGGTGATCCATCACTGGGGCTACCCAACTATCGATCTTGAAGGAGGAAATGATACAATCCGGACTTCCCTTCCCAAAATGCTGGATGCCGGCGCCGGATTTGAGCAATATACCTGGAATGGTGAAGAGGGAGGACAGACATTCGAGGTCACATCAAATGGCAGGATTATCCTTGAAGTCATGGATATAAACGGCTGTACAGCTGCAGACACAATTTATATCCTGTCGACAGAAATTGATGACCTTTCAGGTGCTTTACACAACCTGAAAATTTATCCGAATCCAACAGACGGCCTGATATACATTGAGTTAAATCTTGCTGAATACACGGATATCCGGCTGGAGTTCTTTGATGCCACCGGCCGGAAGATATACATCAGAGAATTCACCAACGTGAATGGCATACATGAATCGATGGATATTTCGTATCTGACGCCAAATGTATACTTCCTTAAGGTTCAGACTAAGAAAGGCCAGGTGGTGAGGAATATTGTTGTATTTTAGTACCTACATAAAGTATGATCTCATGAAAATAAAACAATGTTTTTATCCTTCACTACTGATATCGCTGGCAACCGCAGCATTAATATTTATGCCTGGCTGTGAGAGAAATGATGAACCTTCCAGGATGGAATTGCTCACTTCCACATGGTGGAGTATGACTGATTACTGCGGGACAGCGACTAATTGCGAAGAATCCTGTATTCTTGGATTTCATCGTGATGGCACCTGCACCGAAGAAGAATATTATAATGGATTTTATTCCTGGAAGCTAAAAAATGATGATCAGATACTGGAACTAAATCAGGAAGATTACAAAATACTGGTCCTGACAGAATCAGTATTAAAGATCAAAAAAGATTGGCTTTTAGGATGTACTTATACTTATAAATCTCTCTCAATCACACCTGTTGTAAAGACTCTGGGAGTTTCTGACATAACGCAAACTTCAACAAAATTTTACGGAAATATTAAATCAGATCAAGCCACCGTGGCTGCTAAAATTGAATACGGGACTACGATTTCATATGGATCAATGGTTTTTGTCCGGAATGTTTCGGGTATGAATTCAATATTTATTGCAGTTGAAATGAAAGACTTTTTCGAACCGGGAACGACTTACCACTACAGGTTAACAGCGGCTGATGGCAAGGAAACGTTTTACGGACAGGATCTGACATTC
>JBGPAO010000268.1:0-5370 GCA_041480755.1 Bacteroidia bacterium | reverse complement strand
CACGCGGCTGGCGATTTCCGTATATTTTTGATAGGCAATATTCTTGACCATCATTATATAATGAATATCCAGTTTCCCTGTGAATTGACCATTTATTTCGTGCCATCCATCCGGTTCCGGGCCTGATGGTTTTGAACCAGGCATAACGGGGAACCTGAGAATTGTTTTCAGCCTCAACCTGAAAATAAAGAACTGTTTCTTCATCTTTGAAAGGCATTTTCTCTTTTTCCTCTTCCAGTGATTTCATCTGGTTTTCAGTAAACATATTCCCATAACCATAACTGTCGGCTACCAGAAAATTTGTTCCTTTAATATATTCTGCTTTCAGCGGAGAACTTTCATATGAAACAAAACAGATTGATTTATAGGAAATATCTTCATCCACCAGGGTGGTATGAAGAATCGGCAAAAATCCATCTTCAAGGCGCCGCTTAACATCTAATACCGGTCCCTGCCCTCTCCCTGTAACAAAACCGTAATTGGCATCCTGATTGTTTAATTCAGGTAATTTAACAGGCTCAGAGACCAACCGTGGTGTTATTATATCAAATTCTCTTGCATCATTTTTTCTTGCATAATCAACCTGGAATGTACGTATATCCCGGCTGATACCCAGCCATGTCGGGCAAGTCTGGTCTCTTGTCGTTTCAGAAGCAGAAACAAAAGATTCTTCTGCTTCATTTTCTATAGTTTCAAGCTTTGTTTTAAGATGAGAATTAACAATAGTTTGTTCAATATTATTATAATCTCTTAAATCATCTGCGCTAGTTACAATAACTTGATATTCAGGGATAAAAATTGGAAATTCAGAATTCACGTCACGAAGAAAAAAAGAGAAGGGATTATCAATTGTATTTATGGAAACTAAAGTCGAACCACTGCCAGGTTTTGTATTAAAATCATTAAAACTGATCATTAAACGTATATATCCTTTCGACTTGCAACTAAACTGGCTTCCATCAACTTTACACCTGCTATTGATAGATGTTAGCTTATCAAATGATCCATTCCTGACCTTAATTGTGCCATCGACAGGCCCTGATTTCCATAAAACTTCAATATGATATTTATCTGAAAAATCTTTACCGGAAAATGCAGTAACTGTATGATTGTAATTCACAATTAATAACAGATAAATGGATATCAGTATAATTTTTATGAAGAAATACGGATGATATTTATTCATGTTTATTAATATTTTGTTAAAGATAGTGTATAACTTTTTATACTCCCATGGCACAAGTAAAGTACAGCATCTGTACCGATGAAATATTTTTCAAATAAAATACACAATGATCCGGGAAAATAAAATCATGCGTTTATTTAATATCTATAAAATTAATTTCGACCAGGTCGGTCCTGAATTAGAAAGTACCTGTTATAATTTGAGCGGTATTGCAGAATAGGACAGGATATCATTATCTTTACAGAATTAGTTTTCTGACTCTTATTTAAGGTCAGACAAAGAAATAATAACAGTTTATTCTGAAGCTGTAATAATTAGATAATGATGACTTTAAACTGATAAGCTAATCTAAAATCACCAAAAAATGTATAAAGTAGTTCTTTTACGTCACGGCGAAAGTGCCTGGAACAAAGAGAATCGTTTTACCGGCTGGACGGATGTTGATCTATCCCAAAAAGGGATTGAAGAAGCTATTGGTGCCGGAAAAATTATGAAGGATCAAGGTTATATTTTTGATATAGTATTTACTTCCGTGCTTAAAAGAGCGTTGCGGACAACATGGCTGGCTTTGGAACAAATGGATCTTTTGTGGATACCCGAAGAGAAATCCTGGAGGCTTAATGAACGTCATTATGGTGCATTGCAGGGTCTTAACAAAGCGGAAACAGCCGAAAAACACGGTGAAGAACAGGTTATGATCTGGAGAAGAAGCTATGACATTCCGCCTCCTGAACTCGATAAGGCCGACCCAAGATATCCCGGACATGAACTTCGGTACAGGAACCTTGATGAAAAAGATATTCCAAAAACAGAATCATTGAAAGATACAGTTGCCAGGTTCCTGCCTTACTGGCATGAGGTTATTGCACCAATTATCAGGACAGGAAAAAGGGTACTTATCTCCGCGCATGGAAACAGTCTTCGGGCCCTGGTCAAGTATCTTGATACCATGTCAAACGATGCAGTAATTGCATTAAATATTCCTACCGGAGTCCCACTCGTTTATGAATTGGATGATAATCTGAAACCGATTAAACATTATTATCTGGGCGATGCAGAGGAAATAGCTAAAAAAGCTGCTGCTGTCGCTGCACAAGGCAAAGCAAAAAGCTGAGGAAGCATCCAGCCCTCATCGTATAAGAATAAGAAAAATAAAAAGCTTATTTTTGATTGATTTATTTAAAAACAATTAATTACTCATGGACAATCTCCAGGAAAAGCAATCATCCGGACCAGTTTTAACTAACGGTAAAGCTAAAAGAAAAGCACCTGTTTTTCTGATTATTCTGATCATAATTCTAAGTTGTGCTATTATCTATCTGGGTTTTACATATAATAACCTTAAAAAACAATCTCATATTGAAAAAACAGAACTTGAAAGGCAAAGGACCAATCTTGAGACAGAGCTTCATAATATTTATAATCAATACGATTCCCTTAAATCGGAGAATGACACAATGAATCTGAAGCTACTCGCTGAACAACAGCGGATTGAAAAACTTCTTAAAATCAGTGCCAACAATGTCTACAAAATCCAGATGTATGAAAAGGAACTTAAGACCATCAGGGAGGTTTTAAAAAGTTACGTTATACAGATTGATTCACTGAACCAGGCTAATATAGCTTTACGTACAGAAAATATAGAGGTTAAACAAAAATTAAGGCAGACAGAAATTGAAAAAGATGAGCTGACAGTCCAGAAAGAAGAACTAACCCAAATGGTTGAAAAAGCCTCAGTATTAAGTGCAAAAAATATTGTTATAACACCCCTGAACAAAAGAAGCAAAGAAAACCTGAGATCAGATAAGGTTGATAAACTCAGAACCTGTTTTACCATCAGGGAAAATGCTGTAATGCCTCCCGGTAATAAGACAATTTACCTTCGAATAGCCCGTCCTGATGATGTTATCCTGTCGTCAGGTGTAAATCTTTTTGAATTCCAGGGAGAACAAATCGTATTCTCTGCAAGCCGTGAAGTGCAATATGAAAACGTTGATATTGAATTATGTATATTCTGGACAAACGACGGTCAATTAATACCTGGCACTTACAGGGTCAATATTTATGCAGATGGCAATGATATAGGCAGTACGACTTTTGCTCTTAAATAAATAGTTTTTTAATAATAAAATCCGAAATAAGCATTCCCTTATCCGTAAAGTAATATTTGCTTTCTTTTTGCACAAGATCACCTGAATTGATGAATCCGGTTGACATTTTTATAAAATGATCATAAAACTCTGATCCGAATTCGTCAAGTATATATCCCCCATCTGCTCCCCATATTGTCCTTAATGAAGTCATTACATAATCATGGTATCTTGCAGAAAGGTTCAGCTCTTCAGTTTCAAAGTAATCTTCATTTCTGGCAATTCCTTTAATATAACTCATATTCTTTGCAACATTCCATTGTCTGGTTTTGCCATTATAAGAATGGGCCGAAGGTCCAATTCCCAGATAAGGAATTTGTTTCCAATACCCTGAATTATGTCTTGAGTAGTATCCATCAAGCGCGAAATTCGATATTTCATAATGAATATATTCTGCGGACTTCATCTTATCGCAAAGTTCCGTAAACTGTTTAAGGCTTTCATTTTCGCTGATTTCCGAAATTCTTTCCTTTAACTTCCTGTAATATAAAATCGTGGAAGGTTCATATGTCATATGATATGCCGATAAATGTTCCACGTGAAAATCAATAACTGTATCAATATTTATCATCCATTTATTGTCCGATAAACCCTGAAAACCATAGATAAGATCAACATTAATATTCTTGAATCCCGCACTTCTGGCCTCTTTAATAGATTTCTTAGCCTGTGCTGCATTGTGTGCCCTGTTCATGAATTTCAGATCGTCATCAAAGAACGATTGTACTCCAATACTTAACCTGTTAATCCCAAAATTTAATAAATCATGTAAATAATCAGGGTTTAAATCTTCAGGATTTGCTTCAAGGGTTATTTCAGGGTTCCCGGAAATTTTAAAGTCCTTTTTTATCGTATTGATCAGAAATCTAATATGCTCTTTCTTTACAAATGATGGTGTACCTCCTCCAAAATAAATCGTGTCTATTTCTATTCCATCAAGATATTCTTTTCTCAGATGGACTTCTCTGGCCATCGACATAATCAGATCTTCTGATCGGGCAAGATCTGTGGTAAAATGAAAATCACAGTAATTACATGCACTTCTGCAGAAAGGAATATGCAGGTATATGCCAGCCATTGGGTTTAATGATAATTATTGTAGTTTTACACGTTTTTAGTTTTATCTGTCAGAAAAATATATTTCAATGATTTTTAAGACATTCTGGAAACCTGTATTCTGGGCGGTTATTATAATTGTTTTAAGTGTTATGCCCACAGATGAACTCGATAGCCATATGTGGTCTGTCGTACCTCATCAGGATAAAATAATGCATTTGATATTCTATGCAATTTTTACTTTTTTACTCCTCAGGGCGTTTTTAATCTATTTCAAAAAATCTAAACCTGTCTGGTTGCTTGTTCTGATTACCTTTTTAATTATTCTGTGTTATGGAGCAATTATTGAGATAATCCAGGGCAGGTTTATTGCTTCAAGACAAGGAGATATAATGGATCTGGTATTTAACCTTGGTGGCAGTGTTATCGCAATATTTCTGGTTTTGCTTGTTCCCTTTTTCAGGGTTTCTTCAGACATCAAATAATAATTTTCCTTTTCCCTTCTTTAATGTCCTGGATCAAGTCTGAAATATTTTGATTCTGGAAAAGGTTCAACAGTTGGGATCTTATTGCAGAATACCTGATGTGCATTGTACAGGGTTCTGTTTCACTGCAATCATCCAGCCTGATAAGACATTTCTTAAAAATGTCCTCACCATCAACAATATCGACTATATCAATCAGCTTAATTTCATTAGCTTTTTTACCCAAACCAAAACCTCCATGCGGGCCTTTGGTTGATGACAGTATCTTATGCTTTGCAAGTGTTTGTAAAATTTTTCCAAGAAATGGCGTTGGAATTTTTAAATCCTTTGATATCTGTTTTATTCCTAATTTCATTCCTTCAACAGTATTTAAGGACAGATATATAACTGCTCTTATTGCATATTTTGATGTGTTTGACAGCATTTCTGGTTCAACCTCTGTTTTAACTTACTTATCCCTTAAATATATATAAAATTTTATTCAAATTTCAAT
>JBGPAO010000267.1:0-5388 GCA_041480755.1 Bacteroidia bacterium | reverse complement strand
GCCATAAATCCGATCAGACTGAATGCCGGTCTGATAGCAGCATGCAGCATACCAAAAAAGCTCCATATCGCAATAGAAATTGTGTACCCGATTTTGGTACCAATTTTGTCGATAATTCCCCCCATGAACAGAAGCCCTGCTCCATAAGCGATCTTAAATGAGACCATTATGGCAGCATAGTCCTTATTTGACCAGTCGAACAGAGCCTGCAAAGTCGGAGCCATTACCCCGACTATGCTTCGGTAAAAATAATTAACAGTGGTTGCCATAAACACGAGGGCCAGAATTCTGTAGCGATAGTGGCCAATTTTGGTGGAAGATTCTGTCATGAAATCCTGATTTGCTACTGATTTAGTTCTTTCCACTGACTAACTGCGGTCCTGTAATCATCAGTATACCCATAATGTGCGGTAAATATGTACTGGACACCATTCAGGTCTGTTAGCTTATTCATGGATTTTCTGGCTCTCCTGGCGTTCTTGTTAATGAATTTCGGAAAAAGATCAATGCCGGAAGCCTTCAGGCTCAATGCATCACCGGTAAAAAGATATTTATCATTAACCACATAACAGGTTGATCCGGGAGTATGACCCGGAGTGGGTATTGGAAGTATCTTTATACTTCCGATCCATATGACCTCATCATCAAGTAGTTTATATGATTTTGTATCTATTTTATTCCCGAAAAACAAAAATCTTCCTGTCTCTCCGTTAATCAGTTGCTCCTCATCTTCAGGCAAATACACCTTTGCATCTTTAAAAAGACTTATGGAACCGGTGTGGTCTGCGTCTGAATGTGTTAACATTACTGCCCTGACCTGGTCAGGATCTATACCAAGCTTCCGGAATTCATCTTTAATGTCTCGTTTATTATTCCCTGCATCAATAGCAATAAATTGACTCCCATCTTGAATAAGGTACATATTTACATAGCCATCTTTTAATGCGTAAATATCATTTGTTATCTGTGAGGTTTCTACAGGTGTCATTTGCCTCATCGCTGATCTGGACCTGACGAAGTATGATATAAAAAAGAGAAGGATGAGCAGGATTAATGCTCCGAGAAAGTACAAAATTCTTCTGAATAGCTTTTTCATAACAGAATTATTTTAATCCCGAAAGTTATTAAATTCCGGGGAATCATACTGATTGAAAAGTGAAATCTGCTCTTTCATGGCTGCAACTCGGTCAGCCGGCTCAGTCCTTGCTTCCAGCAGTATCCATCCCTTATAATTTATGTCTGTAAACAGATCAAATAACTGCTGGTAGGGATAATCCGTTGAATTAAGTTCGCGAACGTGAACAGTATCTCCGAACCATTTTTTAACCATATTGAAATTGCCTTCAAGTCCCGGCGGCAAAAGATCCTGTTCATTGCAATTCCAGCAGATCTTTACATTTTTTTCCGTTACCTGTTCAAATATTGCTTTCATGACGGGAAGCTCCTGGGTTTTATTTCCATGAACTTCAACTCTGACCAGCTGGTCGTATTCCTGTCCGAATTTTCCCACTTCATTAAGCGAAGCCGCAATTTGCGCAATCGTTTTTTCAGGCGGGACTTCGGGAGGAAGATCGTTAGGTTTTACTTTGATACCCGTGGCCCCGATATCATAACAGAGTTTAATATATTCTTTGGTTTGTTCAATATTCTCACGAAGCTTCACCGGATCAGGGCTATGATATTCAAAATTGGATCCATAACCAACACAAGTCACTGAACTGTCGGCAAACCGTTTTTTAACATCAGATCGTTGTGAGGCATTCAGGGTTGTCTCAACACCATGTGCATGCTGGGTTCTTAATTCAACTCCCGGGTATCCGGCCTTTTCACAATTTTCTATGAGTGTCGGGAGATCCCAGTCCTGTCCCCAAAGGTAAGTCACCAGCCCGAACTTCATGTTTTGCCGGGTCTTTAATAAGCATGAATGCAGAGGACCTAAAGCCGTTAAGACGATGCCGGCAGATACACTTCTTTTTATAAAAAGACGTCGGTTATAATATGTTCCCATTTTAGGTTTGGTTATTGTTAAATCAGATTTTAATATAATTGATTTATAAAAGCGTTCTTAAGCATTTCAGATACCCGTGTATAATACCTGAATGATTATAATTTCTGAATTTTCAAAAAAGTCAATGATCTCGATTCCTCATTAACCTTTCTATCTCTTCAATTTCTTTTGGAATGTTTTTCGATAATACAATATTCCCGTCATCGGTAATCAGAACATCATCCTCAATCCGTACCCCGGTATTTTTATATTTTTCATAAACGGGAGTAACCATATCGATAAATTTTTGGATTTCTTCATGAGTTGCTTCATCACCAAATAATTCAAACAACTGCGAGAGCCCGTCACTTCTGAAATAGAGTCCCGGTTCTACTGTAAGCACCATTCCCTTTTCCAGCAACCTGCCATAGGTTGTATCTTTTACCATATTCCTGCGGAAATCAGCGTAAGATGCACCGTAATCACCGACATCGTGAACATCCATGCCCACATAATGACTTATCGGATAAAGAATATAGAATTTCTTCTGCCAGGCACTCGCGGGATCAGTTATTAGTCCAAGTTCATTCAGACCTTTAGCAATAATTTCATTGCACCTGTTTTGACCTTCGACCAGGTATTTCCCGGGGACCATCTCAGCAATTGCTGCTTTCTGAGCTCCAAGTACAAGATCATAAATTTCTTTTTGCACATCAGAATATTTCCCGTTCACCGGGATTGTCCTGGAAATATCTGCTGTGTAATACCCGTATTCAGCACCAATATCCATTAGAAGCAGATCTCCATCTTCCATTTTCCTGTCATTTTGCCAGTAATGCAGGGTCACCGCATTAGGTCCGGAACCAATAATAGATTCAAAACCAGGCATAGAGGAACCATATTTACGAAATGTGTATTCAATCATTGCTTCAATCTCATATTCGAACATTCCTGGCCGGCAGATCCGGCAGGCATTGATAAATGCTTCACCGGTAATATCCACTGCATTTTGGATTCTTCCAATTTCAAGGTCATCCTTATGCACTCTCATTTCATTGATAATGCCGGCAAGGTCATTAATGTATGAACTGGCAAATTTCATTTTACTGACGCTGTTCCATATATTTTCTTTTAACAGATCATCGCTAAAATCTATATAAATTGAACTTCCTGAATGAATCGATTCTTCCACTATTTTTTCAAGCTCATCAGCTATCACAACTGTATCAGCCTGGCAGGTATGCATAACTTCATCAATTTCAGGAACTTTTCCTGTATATATTACATTATAAATGCTTTTTCCCCTGATTAATAAAGTATATGGATATTGCCTTTCCTTTGAAAGCAACATCACAGACCCAGGTTGTGTAAAACCGGTCAGATAATAAAAGTTATTTGCAGCCCTGTATTCATGACGGCCGCCGTCATAGCCATAGTCAGATTGCAGAATAACAGTTCCGTTTCCAATTTTTGCCAGAAGATTATTTCTTCTCTCTGAAAATATTTTACTTTGATCCGCTGAAAAAGTCAGATCATTTGTATCTGTCAGGGATATTGTTTTTTCAGTGAAATCCGGAAATTTATTACAGCCGGTAATCAGAAATATGACAGGGATGATAAAAATAAAATATTTCATGGCAGGACTTCTTTTAATATATTTGAAGGATCTGGTTGAACGACTTATTAAATTATAATCAAAGCTAATTTTGTTTTTGATACGGTAAAAAACTTTTGTTGATTTAATTATATTTTCAAACATTGCAAATTCAACACAACATGAAAAAACTTGTTTTAATAATTCTGTTTTTAAATTATTGTTGGGGATATAACATTTTTTCACAGAATATAGATCCAAAGAGGCAATGGCCTTCATACCGGGGTGATTATTCAAGCGGGATTCTTGATAATGCAAATCTTCCTGAAAGATGGAATGGAACTACGAGTGAAAATGTATTATGGAAGTTCAGGATCCCCGGGCTCGGGCTTTCCTCGCCTGTCATCTGGGGAGACAGATTATTCATAACCACGGCAGTCAGTGATAAAGATAAACAGGGTTTGAAGACGGGTTTATTTGGTAATGTTACATCAGTCGATGACAGTTCAAAGCATGACTGGATCATTTACTGCCTTGATAAAAATACGGGTGGACTGATCTGGGAGAGGATTGCATGCAGCGGAATACCAAAGGTCAAGCGTCATCCAAAATCATCCCATGCAAATTCTTCTGTTGCAACAGATGGTAAACATGTTGTGGCTTTTTTCGGTTCAGAGGGATTATACTGTTATGACATGGAAGGGAATTTGTCATGGAAAAAAGATTTTGGTCTTCTTAAATCAGTCTTTTTCACAATGGAAGAAGCTGAATGGGAATTTGCCAGTTCACCTATTATACATGACGGGGTTGTGATCGTGCAGTGTGACGTGCTTGAAAATTCTTTTGTGGCGGCTTTTGATGCCTCCACAGGTAAGGAAATATGGAAAAAAGAAAGAGATGAATACCCGGGATGGCATACACCCAATATATATTATGATGGCGATAAATGCCGTGTGGTGGTGGATGGTTACAAACACCGCGGTGGTTATGATTTTGCCACAGGTGAAGAGATATGGAGAATGTCAGGAGGCGGAGATATTCCAATACCCACACCGGTGGTTGCAGGTAATCTTATTTATTTTAACAGCGCGCATGGGAAGGAATCGCCGATATATGCCATTAAAACAAATTCTACAGGTGACATAACTTTAACCCCGGGAGAGACCTCCAATAGTTTTGTCAAATGGAGCATACCGCGCGGCGGATCTTATCTTCAGACAATGCTTGTTTACGAAAGCTATCTTTATAACTGCGGTTGGAATGGATCTGTTACATGCTATAATGCTGAAACAGGAGATGAAATCTGGACGCAGAGGGCTGGGTCCGGAAACAGCTATACTGCATCCCCGGTCGCCTCTGATGGTAAGATTTATGTGGTTGATGATAACGGATTGGTAAATGTTCTGAAAGCAGGTCCTTTATATATACTGCTCGCCGAAAATCCGCTTGGGGAAGAAAGCATGGTCGCTCCTGCCATAACTGATAACATCATTTTCTTCAGGACTCTGAACTGGTTATTTGCGATTTCCCGTAAGTAAATCACTTCTTTGTTCATATAATTAGACAACTCCCAATAAATTCTTAATCATGCCTTCAAACTGTTGAAGGCATTTCAAAATACTCCGCCGACCAAAAAGTGTCCGCCTGGCTGGAGAAGATAAACTTTTATCATTCATCAGCAATAAATTGAAAAAGTATTATAATTTATAATCATTGGTCAAAAATATAGGGGGTATAATAATAAATTAATATATTATTAATATTGACTATATACATTATAGATATATTTGTGAAAAAATAAATATAT
>JBGPAO010000266.1:0-5396 GCA_041480755.1 Bacteroidia bacterium | reverse complement strand
GTTTATCGAAAGTGTTATCAATTGATAATGAATAATAAAGAAACTATTACAAGAAATATTGGATTAACATTTGATTTTGTTAATTACTTAATTGATAATCCATCACTAATTGAAAAATTTTCTGATAGTTTCAAACTTGAATTTAATGAAAAGGATTTTTCTAATATTGAAAGAGCAGAAGAACCTAACGCTGATTCAAACTGGACCAAAAAAATTATCCTGGTCAGGAATTCCTTCGAAATCGTATAATTATTTTTTATCAAATAACCTTTCATCGAAGAGAAATGGCTCTACTTTAAGGATTTTGATCCTGGCGATATCTTTATGTGCAGGATTAATGAGGTAGTTAAAATCTCCCGGAATAACCGCTGACGGAACCTGTAAAACCAGGCTCCTGTTCTGCATAAGAAATTTATCTCCAATTAACCGGGTGGACTGTGCATAGGGAAAGGACCGCCAGTCAGGACTGAGTTCATTTGGCCTGATTTTTTGTATCCTGATTTCATTCGGAATTTCAAACGTCACCAGTACATAATTGTCAGGGATTATTCCAAGAGGTATATGCACGGCAATTTCCGCTACACACAGGGCTCTTGATTCTGAAGTATATATGACAGCTTTTCCCACACAGTTCCATCGCCCGCCTGACAATTGTGCTCCTTTTCCGGTAAGATCCCGGCTGAATTGTTCCTTACAAAGACGGTATACAATCATGGGAGGTAACCATTTTCATTCTGTCGAGATCCGTTAAATCTCATGCAAGGATACCATTTTCAATCCGTATAAGCTCGTCATTTATCAGTCTGATGCCAAATGAATTATCAAGCATGTGAATGGGTTTGACATTGCCTAATGCCACATTTTTTGAGTTAAGCCAGGTATCAAACTTTTCCGGATCACCAAATACTTCAACGCCTTTATAATAGAGCAGTATTATTTCAAGAATCTTTTCAGTCTGAACCGGTTCAAATCTTTTCTTATCTTTTTTGTATCGCTGGAAGGTCCGGTCGGACAAATGAAGAAATTCTGACCATTCTTCCATGCTGAATGGCAGTTTTTCTGAAAGAATTGAAAACCGCTCATAAGTAATGCCGGTACGAACTGTTTTAATAAGCTCTGTCAGGTTTTTATCAGTCGAAATCGGATAATCAATTTTTTCTTTCATATTTAATAATGACATTTGTCGGTAAAATTACGAAAAATGTCAACAAAATCCAATTTTCTATGAATATTTGATCCAATGAGCAGGATTTATCATTTACAGATGTAGCAAAAGGACACTTTTGTGAACGTTCAAATCAGTTAGAAACATATATTTTTGATAGCCCAGAGCACCGATGTATCTTCATAACCGAGGTTCATAAAATCAATTATTCTGTCTTCAGCAGGGAAAAGACTATGACAATATCGGGGAAAATGATAATCAGGGATAATACCGATATAATCACTGCAGGTCACCATGTTTCCCCCTGGAACTTCAATCCATAATATTCTTGTTTCGTCTTCTTCCCCGGGTTTTCAGAAACAGCCATTCTGTTACCGGTATCACATTAATTACTTTATCACCTTCAATGATTTCTCTTTTTTCATTGAGGGTTATAATTGTTAATTGCTTTACATTCAGCTCTTTTGAAGCAGATAAGAGTGCGCGTAATTCTCTGTTCAGGGTTTTAGGATCACTGGTACTGAGTGTCACCTGTATCAGTTCGGTTACTTTCCGATTGCTGTAGATAACAAAATCGACTTCGACATTTTTTTTGTAATAATAAATTTCATAGTTATCACGCAATCTGTTACGGAAAAGTTCAAGAAAAACAACATTTTCGAGGAGCCTTCCCCGGTTGGGGGAGATGGCGCTGACAGGTAGATTGGCAAATGCCGTATCAATAAGATATATTTTGCGGTATCGCAGACTTTCTTGCTTTTTGAAAGAAAACTTAGATAAATAAATAAATAACCAGGCTTCTTCGAGGAAAGAAATATAGTTTTTCGCAGTGTTCATACTGCCTAGGCCATAAATAGTTTTAATCCGGTTATAACTGATTTCCGATGCAAAATTGGCTGTGAGCCAGATAGCCAGTTCCCGAAAAGTGCGCACATGACGAATGTTGTACCTGTATATGATGTCGCGTGTGACAATAGCTTCAAACAGGTTGTTGATATAATGCTGTTTCGGTTCACCAGTTACCAATTCCGGTAAGCCGCCATCAGCTGTATATTCATCAAAATAACCAAGCAACAGGCCTATTTCTTTAGTTGTAACACTTCCACTGTAATTATAACCCTTTGCAACTAAAAACTCACGAAATGAAAAGGGAAGTAATTCAATGGTTGAATATCGCCCGGTGAGATGAGATGCCATTTCGCGGTTTAAAAGTTTTGAATTGGACCCGGTCAACACAATTCTTATATTACTGCGTAACAGCCTGTTAACAAAAAGATGCCATCCTTCCACATTTTGAATTTCATCGAGTAACAAGTGGGTGAAATCACCGTAAACAGCATATAGTGCCTCAAGCAGATCGTTGAGATTCTCAGCAGAGAGACCGGTCAACCGCTCGTCATCAAAGTTAACATAGGCATATTGTGTTTCATGCAAAGCCCTGTGTGCAAGGGTGGATTTTCCCGAACGTCGGACCCCGGTAATAATCTGCGCCAGGCGGCTATTTATGACGATGGCTTTTTCCTGTTCCCGGGGAACCCAGCCAATGCTTTCAACCAAAGGAATTTCGTCCCGCTGCTCGGCAATTATTTGTCTGAAATTTATTTCCATCTGAAGTTCATTATATATTGTAACAAAATTAATATTTATTTTCAGTATATTGAAGATAAATATTAAAATATTTTCATTCTGTTGAGAATGAATGTAAGATTCATAGCTAATTTATTTCATCAACCTTGTATTTATAAACTACATATGAAGGAACTGATTATACCTCATATGTCAATACACTTTTTGGTTCTTAAAAGTGCAGGAATAAGACATTTTTATGAACATTCAAATTAATATTGAGGTATTATTACTTCTCTTCTATCACAATCCGCTGCGCAGCAGCTTTAAAGAAATCTTTTGACCATATATCAAGGGAACGGACATTGCTGATGAATGGGAATACCTCTGTGCGGGCAGCAAATCGTTTTTCTGACATACAGGTATAGGAAAATCTTCCTGCTGGTGTATTGTAAATCCTTGATCGGCCAGTTGTGATGGAAGTAACAGTATCAACTCGTTCCGGAATCAATCCATACCATGTCAGGGTAAAGTCGAGACTATCAAAAGAAAAAATTGTTTGACAATAAACAACAAAAGTGTTTGATAATAACAAACAAAACTGTATTTTTGCAGGAAATAAAAATATATGTTACTGAAGTCTGATATACAACGGATCTGGGAGTTGCAACGTGAAATTTATACCAAAGCTGATAAAGGAGTTCGACGCGATGCATTATCAGCTATTACTCCTCCGTCCAGACATGCTCTGATAATAACAGGAATCAGAAGATGTGGTAAAAGTACTCTGTTATATCAGCTAATGGATGAACTATTTCCTGATGCATTTTACATGAATTTTGACGATAACCGTCTGTATGGATTTGATAACAGTGATTTTCAACGGCTTGATGAAGTGATAGATGAATCAGGCTCCAGAGTACTATTATTTGATGAAATTCAGGAAGTGAGTGGTTGGGAGAGATATGTACGCCAGAAATTAGATGAGAACTTTAAGGTGATAATTACAGGTTCAAATGCATCATTATTAAGTCGCGAGCTGGGTACAAAGCTGACCGGTCGTCACCTGAACACAGAAATATTTCCATTCTCTTACGAGGAATTTCTGAGAGCCACAAAAATGAAGGCAGGTGAAGGATCAGTGATCCGGTTTATGGAAAAAGGAGGTTTCCCGGAGTACCTTAATACCGGAAAGGATGCTGTGCTTTCAGAACTCTTTGATGATATACTCATACGTGATATAGTTATCAGATATGGGATAAGAGACATAAAGGGGCTGCAGCGTCTGGCCCTTTGGCTTATCTCTAATACCGGTAATGCAGTAACTGGTTCAAAGCTGAAACAAGCAGTTGAAATATCAGCCACCAGTACTATAATGGAATACTTTTCTTATCTCGAAATGGCCTTCCTGTTTCATTTCGTGCCACGCTTCAGCTTTTCAGTCAGGTCACAGATGATAAGTCCGCGAAAAATTTATTCTGCAGATAACGGACTGATAACGGTCAATTCTGCCTCCTTCACAGATGACCGTGGACGGAAACTGGAGAATATTGTATATACTTATCTGCGAGCACGTTATAAATCAATCTTTTACTATTCTGAATCGAGGGAGTGTGATTTCATCGTGACACAAAAGGGAAAGAAACCTCTCGCTATCCAGGTATGCTATACCCTCGACAGAGATAACCTTGAACGGGAGCTTGGAGGACTATTTGAAGCATTGTCTTTCTTCAAACTGAAAGATGGTATAATCGTTACATTAAATCAGTCAGATACCTTCACTAAAAATGGATTGACTGCACGCGTTGTCAAGGTGGAGGAGTTTTTGAGTAAGGGTTTAAAATAAAAAACGAAATAGCATTTTGATTAATCCCATTCTACTTTATATCCCCTGTACTCTAATTGTTTTTTCATCAAGAATATTTGATCTTCATATAACCGGCATGTAAGTGAATAGAAGTCAGCATATATATCTATGGCTTCTTTTCTTATAAAAAGGATCGTCCCTTTCAGAGCTTCCATGGCCAGAACAGGGCCGGTATCATTCAGGACAACGAGATCAAATTTGTCAGTTGATATTTCTGATTCCACAATTTTCAGGATACCTGAAATCAAAGTAAACTTATCAGTTGTTTACTGAATATATATTGCCACATCAACATCTGATCCGGGATTAATTGTTCCCTCCCGGGCAGAACCTAAGAGAAAGGCAAAAAGTATTTCAGGAAATGCTTCTTCCAATCCTTTTGCTAATTGCTTAATATTAATTTGTCTGGACTTCATCCTTGTTTTTGATAAAACAAAGATATTAAATAACGAAATAGAGAAAACCGAGAATCGAAATAAAAACGAAAGACTAATTCGAAACGAGATCCCTCAGGAGCTGCGCTCCTTCGGGATGAGGATAGTTCTAATCGAGACGAAGTTCCCTCAGTCACTACGTGACTTCGGGATGACAATGCTTCTAAGAAGTTATTTGATCCATATCAATGTTACATCGCCGGATTTGAGAAATGATTTTCCGTTGGCGAAACGACCACGGACTTTCCAGATGTAGACACCCTGGGTGGAGAGCTGACTTTCATAGTAGCCATCCCAGCCGAGGGCGGGGTCGTTGCTTTCGAAGACCTGGTAGCCAAGCCGGTTGAAAATGCGAAGATTGTAT
>JBGPAO010000265.1:0-5397 GCA_041480755.1 Bacteroidia bacterium | reverse complement strand
TTTTACCTTCAGCACAGTAAAAGTTCTTCTCGTAATAATTTTTATAGTTGTTTTGTATATCTGTGTTGACCTCGATAATTTCTCAACCGGAAAGATATATTCAATCATTGCTTATTTATGGACTTTTATCGGACAGACTGATTATTTACCAGACCTTATGGAAAGTCTTGGTTCGATAAAAGATCTGAATATGAGATTTGCCCGGGATATAGAATCAAATTCAAGTCATCAGCCTGTTCAAATCTGATAAAGTTATGTGAAAGCTTACAAATCAGATCCTGATTTAATATACCTGAAAATAACTGATTTAAATTACTGAATTAAATTATCGATTATGGCAGATAAAGAATCCTGTGGCTGGCAAAAAATGCTTGAGGGATATCCATGGTTTAATTGTGATGGCTGTTATCCCATTACTGCATATTCTGAATTCATGCCTTCCCCGCTGGTTGGAAGAAAACCCCTGGGTGAGATAGATCGTGTTTTATTCTCCGATGATGATCCTTTTGGCTGGCATATTACCGAGATCGAGGAGGAATATGAGCTCCGGCCTGGCATTAAACATGCCGGATATCAGATAATGAATAACCTTATTAAGCTTGGCAGGGGACTAACTGAACATTATATACATGGCCATGGCGGAGAGAATCTGAAAGATAATCCATTCTGGCCTCCTGAAATATCATCAAAAGCCGGAACATTATTGCACGAAAGATTTGTGACTCTATTGCCACTTATGCTTTCACTTACCCAGGATGATAAAGGCAGAGTTATATGGGCTCTTTTCGGTAACAGCATTCACGATCCCGAAACAACCTTCTGGAAGAATTTCTATTCATCGCCTGGTGTTGAAATTGCTGCAGATGAATCGGTTTCTTTCTTCACCAGCATTCTGTCAAAAGCATACAATGAGAAGTTATCTGACAGTAAGTCACTTTTTGACGCCGGGTTCAGGATTATGCCATCGGAAACTGATCTGCCAGCCTGGACAAAGCCATTTGTCATAGACGTTGATTCCTCTTTCAATCAGATCAGATACCTGCTAACCTTCAGGCCTTTCGGTTCATTACCTTCCGGGATCAGGGAACTCTATCTTTCAGGCAGATTGTCGCTGCTGCCATTTCCGGGCAGTCTTGTATTCTGGGGTATGCCCGGTTATAAAAAGCTGAAAAAAGAATTTCCGCTTGCTGGTCAGATACCTCTGCTGAATCTGGTAGCACGAAACAGGGGAATCGTCGGATTAAAAGTTGCCCAGTCCGGATGGTTTCATGAGCCGCATCCCGGCACTGATCATAAATTCAATGAAGAACTTTTACGGAACTCTTTTCATCGCACTCATCGCTGGCAGCGTCTGCACAGATATCAGGATGAGCTGAATGAAGTTGCTCGCAAAATAAAGCTGGTTAAGGTATTATTCAGCACTGAACCGGATGCTATGGGATTATATGATAAACCATTAGCCCGTAACAGCCATATCTGGAACCACAGGTTTAAGCTTTTGCTTGACGGTCCCAATGCAACACGGAAGAAGATACTGAAGGCCGAAAAAACCATTCTTGAGGGTGGCCTTTTCGGATATCGTTTCTTTTCTCCTCCAATGCGTGTCAGCGAGTATGATGTTTATCTTCACAGGCCTCTGGTAGCTTATCTGCCTTCAGGTTCAGATAATGTTGAGATTGAAGCTGATATGCTCACCGGGTATATAACCGGTTACCATAAGAATGACAGAGAGATGCATCATCCTGTCGAAATGTGGCCTCGTCTACTGAGACGGGAACTCTACCTTTCAGCTTTGAATGATTTCAAAAACCGCAACGATCATTATGCTCACCAGACATCAATGAACATTCTTTCGCTGCTCGATGCATGGCATATGCAGAATAAGAAACCCTTATCGAGATCATACGCACGTAAGCTTCTGAACATCTCAAAACAAAAAAATCTTGAACAGTGGCTCGACGAGATGGCTGTTCATTCCACGACGCAAGAAGCAGGAACTAAGATGCAGAAAGCTCTTTCAGAAATTATTGAATCACAGAAGATACCTGTTTTCCCTGAAGCAATAACCTATTCTGAAACTGCAACACGGCGTTTTGAAGAAAACTGGTGGAATGACATCAGATGCCTTGCGCATGATCAGTTTATCAACAAGGATAATGCCGATATTGCACAGGATAACATAACACTTACTTTTATTCAGAAGCAACAGCGTGATCTTGAGAGTCTTGGTGACTACTTTATAACGCGTCATCGCAGGGCAATAGCTGATGCAGGTATGGAAGGGATTGCCATTTGTGGCGAACTGCCTTTCAAATGGCAGACAGATTTCGAGTTTCCAATGTATGGCGGATGGAAAAATAACCAGAAAGATGAAACTTATGAGAGAAACATTCTTATGGTAATACCAGGTAAGAATCGGAGTCAGGCAGTAATTTTTGGTGATCATTACGATACTGCTTATATGGAAGACATTTACGAAAAGGAAAGAGGTGGATCAGGGGCACGACTTTCAGCAAATGGTGCTGATGACAATTACTCTGCCAGCTCAACTCTCTTACAGGCTGCACCGATATTCCTGAGACTGTCAAAGGAGGGCAGGCTCGAACGTGATATTTGGCTCATACATCTTACCGGAGAGGAATTTCCTTCCGACTGTATGGGTGCAAGAAATTTTTGTCAGTCGCTGGTTGAGAAAAAAATCAAGCTTAAAACAGTCAATGATATATTTATTGAACTGTCAGAGACCGAAATCATTGGTGTATTTATTATGGATATGATCGGTCATAATCGTGAAAACGATCAGGATATTTTTCAGATTTCCCCAGGTAAAAGCGTAGCATCACTATATCTTGCGTGGCAGGCACATATGGCAAACCAGATCTGGAATAACAGTGTGGCAGACTGGAACAAATATCCTGAAAGGCAGCACAGGAGCCGGGGAAAACGTATCACCGGTACAGAACAGATCCCTGAAACTGCAAAATTTTTAAGTCTTGAAGGTGAAGTCCGTACAGGGTATAATCCTCACAGCTCGATATTCAATACTGACGGCCAGATCTTTTCTGATATCGGCATTCCTGTAGTTCTATTTATGGAAAACTATGACATCAACAGAAGCGGCTATCATGATACGAAAGATACACTGGAAAATATTGATCTGGATTATGGAGCTGCTTTTGCAGCAATAGCAATTGAAACTGTGGCACGTGTTGCAAGCCTTTAAATATTGCCAGTGTTAATTAGAAAAATCGCTATTATAGATCAACTTAGGCCGGTTTATTTTGACCACACATATTGAATTATTTCCGGCGAAAGGCGGTCAGAACCTCCGATTTTTGCACTCTAAGTTAAAATCAGCAAAAATCGAAAAAGAATCAGGTGGTGCTCAGTTCCGGGTTCTCAGTTCTCAGTTAGTGTGAGTGTGGAAACAGGTAGCATAAAAAGCAATACAAAATGCCCTTAAAGATCAATGATTTGTAAGGGCTTTTTTAGTTGGTTGATGATTTGGGTGATGTTTTTTAAGTTAAACTTTCTGATAATATGTCTCTATCTTTTTTGTTCAACTGTTTTGGGGGCCAATGAACCAGAAGCCATACAAATTAAACTAAATCCCCTGGTTAATGAAGATTTTAGTCCGACATCATCTATTTGTAACATCGAATTGGGGAATAGCAGTTTTAGATCTTCTTTGGAATACCGATAAATTTTAGTTTGTTGAAAAAGAGCTCCCATTTTATAAAACAAAGTCCATAAACCTCGGTGAGGAGTAGTAAAGATGAACTTCTTTTTAGCTAAAGACAAGCAGCGTTCAATAAAAACACTGGGATTTGTTATATAGTCAAGCACACCAATGGCAATTACATGGTCAAAACTAAAAGCTGACTCGAATTGTTCGAAATATTTTTCGTGAAGCTCGATGTTTGTTCTTTGATATAGATTTACTTTTTCCCTTAACTGTTGAGCCATGCCTTTTGCAGGTTCTATTGCTATCAAATGTTTGACAAGGGAAGCGATAGTAAGGGAATAATATCCTGTTCCAGCACCAATTTCTAGTACTATATCATCCTTACTAAGATTTTCCTGGAAAAGGCGGGATAGTAGCTTTGTTTCATCCCGTCGAATCTGGCTTGCAAAGGGAACTTTTAATAATCGTTCATAGGCCAATGCATTTTTTTCTTTCTGATAAGGATTATTGACCTTTATTTGGAAGTAAGTATCTAATCCAGTCATGAATTTGTTTTGGATACAAAAATAATAATATTATAACCGGTGCCAGGTTACACAAAATTAAATGATCCAAAAGTATCTTATCCGAGACTGAGGTCAATCAATGCGGATGCTTTTCATAGTAAAGGAGCAACTGTCGGACCGACGATAACTAATTGCATTTTTATGTATCATGGGGATGATTGCATTGATATAAATACAGGTGGGGTTGTCAGTTCGTTGGATATGGGAGGTTCGGGATTTGTAATAAAAAACAATAAAATGGGATATACCCGTGCTCGTGGGATATTAATTAAATCTTCTGATGGTGTGATTTCAGGAAACGAAGTAATCAATTGTGAATTGAGCGGGATAATTCTTGCTCCGGAATTATTCTGGATGGAGGCAGGTTTTTCAAGGAATGTCCTTATTGAAAATAACACTATTAAAGATTGCATGTTCGCAAATTCTTCATATGGGATTGAACAGGCAGCTTATGTCTCTGTAATTGCAATAAATGCAAATCATCAGATTGTTCCTGTAGGCGGATTTAGAAATATTACTATAAAAAATAATATTCTTGAGAATAGTCCGGTACCTGCAATGATAATCACTTCTGTTGACAGTGCCCAGGTAACAGGAAATTCGATCACAATCAGCAAAGATATCATCAGGACACATGGGAAAAACTTTGGCGTTGATAATAAGCAAGTCATATGGACAAAAAATACAAGCAATCTTATTCTGAAAGACAATATTATAAATAATTAGAGAAACTCGATTTTCACCAGATAATCCTATTTATTCCTGAACTATCCACCGACAACTATTTGAATTTAAATCGGAATTATCTTAATTTTCCTCTATAAATCCTGATTGGAGTAAGATCAGATTTTTATTGAGTCTGTGTATAATAAATATTTTATGTAAGTTTAACTAATCATACCTGAGATTAAATCCTACTCTAATGCAGATCTGGTCTGCTGAAATAAAAGAACTTGAATCATTATACACCTCCATTAAAGGCAGGTTTCCTGAATTGGAGAAAGAATTGGAACAACTTATTGAGACAAAAGATGCAAATGTTGTCATGCTCTATTCAAGAAGATGCCTTGAAATTATAGTTTCTGATCTGTGTGAATATGAGTTGAAAAGACCACGTAAGACTGAACCCCTCAAAGGTATTATAGA
>JBGPAO010000264.1:0-5399 GCA_041480755.1 Bacteroidia bacterium | reverse complement strand
CAAAAGTAGTGCTCGACCGTTGTATGGAAATTATGCCAGATGAAAGAGTGCCTTTCGATTATTTTATGCTGCAGATAATTGAAAATTATTACAGGCTTGGATATAATGAAACAGCTAATCAATGCGTTATAAAATTATCTGATAATACGAGTGAGGAATTGAAGTATTTCTTTGGATCTGACAAGAAATTCAGAGAAAGCCTTGATTACGAGCTGCAGCTGAGAATGCATATAATGCAGCAGATTGTCAGTATAACGGAAAAATACGGACAAACAGAAATTAATCAAAAGCAGTTGGATATATTCCAGGAATTTGTAAATTTGTATTCTATAAATAGTTAGCATAAAATAATATGTTTTTTGTCAGAACACCACTTCTCCTTATGAAAGTTTTTCCAGAGCTTATCTGGAGATTTAAGGAAAAGGAGAAGGAGAGTGACAATCATGTTTACCTTACATTTGATGATGGTCCTACACCGGGAGTCACTACCTGGGTGCTGGATCTGCTACGTCAATTTGAGGCAAAGGGTACTTTTTTCTGTCTGGGTAAAAATGTTGAAAAAAATCCCGACCTCTATAAGAAGATCATTGAAGAAGGGCATGCTGTCGGAAATCATACCTACAGTCATCTGAAAGGATGGCAGATGGATAATACAGAATATTTTAATGATATTGATCTTGCCAGCAATTTTATAGACAGCAATCTTTTCAGGCCGCCTTACGGCAAATTTACAGGCTCGCAGATCAGGTATCTTTCAGATCATTACCAGGTTGTGATGTGGGATATTCTGAGTCAGGATTATAATCAGAGTACTTCGCCGGAGAAAGTATTATCAAATGTACTTTATAACATCAGGGGAGGATCTATTATCGTCTTTCATGACTCAGTGAAAGCAGAGCCAAATCTCACCTATGCGTTGCCACGTGTACTTGAGAGTTTGAGCGGGAGGTACGAGTTCCAAAAAATAAGCTAGAGAAGTTTAAAAAGATTTTCATAATTGTCGACGACATCCTCCCACCGATAATTTTTTTCGATAATTTTCCGATTTTCTTCGATGAACGATTCTTTTTTGTTAATCCAGTTTGTTTCGGAGAGTAAAATCCTGGTAATATCAGATTCATTATTAAAATACAGTGCGTTGTTATTCAGAATATTCCGATTGAACTTGTTGTCATGTGCTATAATAAATGATCCGGCCGCCATTGCTTCAAGGAGTGAGGGATTGGTACCACCGGCAGAATGTCCATGGAAGTATGCTTTTGAATAGTAACGAAGATTATCAAGAATATTCTGATCGAATATATCTTTAGTAAAAAGGATTTCTGAAGAACCTGCGAATTCTTTTAATAGTTTCTTTCCGAAATTATTCAAAGGATCACCCACAATCAGCAATTTTCTATCCGATGGAGAGACTCCACCGGGTCGTGAATTCAAAAAGCCTTTTATAATCGAAAGAAGGTTATTTTCAGGTTCAAACCTTGCAACAACCAGGAAATATTTATATGGTTTGACAGAATAACCTTTGAGTACCTGATGATCAGGATCCTTGAAAATATCAGCACCATATGGGATATAGAATGATTCGACATTGTATTTTTCTTTAAAATAATTGACCAATTCAGGATTATCGCATACTAATTTCAGACCCATTTTAACAACAGCGTTCTCAGCCTTACGGATCATCATTCTGACGAGAGAATTATATTTTGATCTCTGCCATTCCATGCCATCGGGATTTACCAGCAGTTTTGTCTCTCTGAAATTCAAAAATCTGAGTGCGGGAGAAGCCGTGGTATAGCCACATTCGAGCACAATTTCGGCATTTCTTTTAATGGCATCCCTGAGGCAGATAAAGTCATAAATATAATTAGCTGCCGGTCCGATAAATTTTTCAGGATTGAATTTGGGGATAATCTTTACCTTCTTGAACTCATTACCGACGATAGAGTGGTACGATGGATTGTACACCCATACATCATGTCCGCGCTGTGCCAGGCGGATTGACAGCTGTTCTGCAAACTGTTCAAATCCTCCATACCGGTTGGGGATCCCTCTGGTGCCAGTGATGGCGATTTTCATAGGTACTAAGATAGCGATCTTTGAGGCGTCCAATTTAAAATGAAAAAATTAAAATATTCGTCAGATTGCAACCGAATAATAAGCGTTTCTGAATGCTATTGGTCAATGTTACCCATTAGAATTGTTAATTTTGGGAAAACAGAGAGAATTGAAGAAGACTAATAAGAAAATTAGTTTTTTACTTATCGTCCCCTATACTATTCCTCAATATTCCGGAAGTGGAATAAATGCATTCAATTTTGCAAGATTTCTTGCAGCAGAGGGAATAAAAGTCACCCTTTTGACTTTTAACAGAAATTTAAGGTACTCAAGAAAGGAATGGATAGACAATATTCTTTTAAGGAGAATTCTGTATTTTAATAAAAACCTGTTTTCTAAAATTCTATCCCTTATTTTTATCATTCCGGTGTATATATCATATATCGCAAGGAATAAAATTATTCTTATTTATGGCGGCCATATAATTTGCTATGAATTCATCCTTATTATCGCCAGATGGTTTAACAGAAAAACAATCTTTCAATCATTATTGATTGATGCTGATGATATTGAAACAATAATTTCCAATAAGCCCGAATTTCTTAGGAAATTTTATAAAAAACTGTTTAGCAGAGTTGATGTTTATCATTCGATTAATTCAACTTTTTCAGCCAGATACAGGAAATTTATCCAAAAAGCGGACTCAATACTTGAAATGCCTCAGGGTGTCGATATAAGATTCTTTAGTCCTGCATCAGACGATATAAGGCATTTAACAAGAAATCAGCTTGGCATTCCTGGGAATATTTGGGTCATGCTTTCAGTTGGATTTATGATACCAAGGAAAGGATTTTCGGGAATATTAGATGCTTTGAAGGATATTGATATTCCATATATCTATATAATTGCCGGTGAATTTGATTTCCCAAAAGGTCATTTTCTTTATAAGTACTCAAAACAAGCATCTGAAACAGTTCAGAAAGGCAAAACCTTGTTGGGAGACAAACTGATACTCACAGGACCGGTGAAAGATATTCAGAAATATTATCAGGTTGCAGATATTATGCTGTTCAATTCTGTCCAGGAAGGCCTTCCTAATTCTTTACTCGAAGCAATGGCCTGCGGAATTCCCGTTATAACAAGAAATATCCCTGGACTTGAAGGATTTATTCTGAATAACGGGGGAAATTGTTATATATTTAATAATGAGAATGAATTAAAAGATCACATTCGTTTTTTGTATGAAAATAAAAATGAAGCAAGTGAAATAGTTTTTACAGCAATAAGGGATATCCAACAAAAAGCCTCATTCCAGAAAGTCCTTTCGGCGTATTATCAACGATTATTCATGACAAGAATTGAACAAGAACGGACAGCCTAAAATATTGTATTTTGTACAGTTGCCTCCTCCTGTGCACGGTGTGAGTGTCATTAATAAATTGATATATACAAGTCAGATTATTAATCAGGGGTTTGACACTCATCTTTTAGAGATTCGATTCTCAAACAGAATTAATCAGCTAAGAAGGCTGAATATCAGGAAGATTCATCAGTTTTTGAAACTTATTCTCAACTTGATCAGGGAAATACGATCCATTCGGCCTGACGTCATTTATTTTTCAATAATGCCTGTTGGAAAAGGATTTTTGAGGGATTTATTTTTCGTAATAATTATTAAATGGTTCAGGATTATTCCTGTATATCATCTGCATAACAAAGGTATTGCCAGGAATTCAGAATTATGGTTCCTTAGGCAGATATATCAGTATGTATTTCGGGATTCGTATATTATTCATCTATCCCGGAGCCTTTATGAACATGAAATGAGCAGGCTTAAACTGAAAAAAAGCAAATTCAGGATAATACCCAATGGAATTACATTGCTCAAACCTGCTGAAACAGAAGAACAAAGCAGTGTAACCAACCTGCTTTATCTTTCAAATTTATTCCCGCAAAAAGGGATATTCAACCTGATAGAGATTTATAATATTCTTGAAAAGAAATGTCCGGATACAATACTTTCAGTTGTTGGAGGATTCCCATACAGGAAAACTCACAGACAGGTAATGAAATTAATTAACAAATATAATCTGGAAAAGAAAGTTCTGCTGAAAGGACCAAAGTATGGTAAACATAAAACCCGGGAATATAACCAGGCAGATATTTTCGTGTACCCGACATCTTTCAGGCAGGAGTGTTTTCCACTTGTAATTCTTGAAGCAATGCAATCAGGATTGCCAATTATTGCATCTGATGAAGGAGCTATTTCGGAGATAATTGACAACGATATCAATGGGATAGTGATTCAAAACTGGACTGCTGAATCCTTTTCAGAAAAAATTGCAGTTCTTATACAGGATTCAGACTTAAGATCAAAACTGGGGGAGAATGCGAAAAAGAAATTCACTGAAAATTACACAATACATAACCTTGAAAAGAATATGCGGGATTTCTTTGAAGAAGAATTCTTAAAGTAATCAATTGGAGTTGATATTCCTGACATACATTAACCGGTCGGGCTCTACGTACCTGGCACAAATACTGAGCGGCTCAGAAGAAATCCTGGTATGTCCTGAATCAGACAAACTGGTCGAAAAATTTCTTGAGGCTCCTGAGAAGAATTTTATCCTGACTGATACTTCAGGGACAAAACTTCTTCAAAACCTGAATTTAGATTGGAAATTTAAACAGTGGAGTATGAGCCAGGGGGATATAGCTTCACTTTCAAGCGTATCAAACAATTTTGATGCCTTCTGTTCAATATTAAAATTATATAGAGACAAAGTCAAACCGCAAACATCAAAGATTCTGTTCAAGGCAGAAAGAATTATCTATCTATGGGACAGATTAAAAAAGGCTTATCATGGGGATAATCTATTGCATCTGATAGCTGTCGTCCGTGATCCAAGAGGTATTTATGCTTCCCAGAAAAATACTATCTGGCCGGGTTCTGAAAGACCTTTTTCACAAAATCCGGTAAATACCAGTATATTATGGAATCGTTATATTAAAGAAATTCAACGGTTAACGAGGATTCATTCTGACATAACGCTAGTTAAATTTGAAAACCTTTTAAAAAATCCTGCAGAATCCATGGAATATCTGGCCGGGAGGATTCAATTAAGAAAAATTTCTTTCTTACCGGAAAAAGGAGATTATTATTCCAGAATCCCCGAGGATCATAAGATAATTCATGGAAATATTAAATCACAGCCTATCAGGGAAAAAGAGAATGAATGGAAGCGAATTTTAAATAAACAGGAAATTGATCTGGTACAACGTATGACAGGTAAATACATGAATAAATTTGGGTATACTCAGGAAATCAGGAAGGTAAGATT
>JBGPAO010000263.1:0-5407 GCA_041480755.1 Bacteroidia bacterium | reverse complement strand
GTGGCAATTGCAAAAATGGTAGATGGGAACTGGATATTGATTGATGCAGTGGGCGTTGAAGGGCCTGATCCCGGTACAGCCTGGAGTGTGGCAGGAGTTGCCAATGCAACAGCTGAACATACACTGCTCAGAAAATCTTATGTTAAAGGTGGAAATATCGACTGGGCTGTGACTTCGGGTTCCAATGCTTTTGGTTCTGAATGGAAGGTATTTCCGCAGAATTATTATGAGAACCTTGGAAAATTGACCCAGCCGGAAGATACCCTGGCCGAGATTATCAGCTTCACACTTGCACAACAGAAAGAGCCTGCTGTTGTTGATTCAGCTGCTGCAACTATTGATATTGTAACTGTACTGGGGACAAGTCTTGACAGTTTGTTCCCGGTAATAGTAGTTTCACCAGGTGCCGGGGTTACACCGGCTTCCGGAGATTCTGTTGATTTCTCCAAAGGATCTGTTCTGTACACTGTAACTGCTGAAGACCACGTCCATACTAAAGTCTGGACAGTGACGGTAACCGTTGAAATAATTCCCAGCAGTGAAAATGACATCCTCAGTTTCACACTTGCAGAACAATCAGGTAATGCTGTAATTAATATAATTAATCATGTAGTAAGTGCAGAAGTTTTGTACGGGACCAGTCTGGTTTCACTGGTGCCAACCATTACTGTTTCGGCTGCAGCCGCGATTGATCCTTTATCGGGTGTGGCAAGGGATTTCTCTGATACATTAAGTTATACGGTAACTGCTCAGGATGGGACTCCCCAGGTCTGGAAAGTAGCTGTCAAAGTTAAACAGCCTGTTGAAGTTTCAACAATTGCTGAACTCAGGGCAGGTTTGCAGGATGGTACCCTTTATAAACTGACAGGGGAGGTAATTCTTACAGCCCAATTTTCATTACGCAATCAGAAATACATACAGGACGCTACTGCAGGTATTGAAATCGATGATTACTCTGGAAAATTCACTACTGCTTATAATATCGGAGATGGAATAACCGGGATCCTTGGCAAGATAATAGATTACAGAGGTATGTTGGAATTCACACCAGAAGAAGATCCAGGTGCGGCTACATCAACTGGAAATCCTATTGTTCCGATAGATCTGACTGTCGGTGAGTTCCTTGAAAATACCGAAATGTATGAATCGCGGATCATCAGATTTACCAGAGTTGCATTCCTGGATGCCGGAAATACATTCCAGAACGGGAAAAATTACAAACTTGTTCAGGAAAGTGATACAACAATCTTCAGGACTCAATATTATGATCTGGATTATACCGGGACTGTCATACCCTCGCTTGCCAATGTTACTGCAATTGGTTATGAATATTATAGCACGCCGGAAATAGTCAGCAGGTCGCTTGCAGATATAGTGGAGGTTATTCTGAGCAGTGAAAAGGATATTCTCACTTTTGTTCTGACTCAGCAAACCGGGGATGCAGTGATAAATACCACCAATCATACGGTAGGTATTGAGGTCATTTCAGGGACAAATATCACTGCACTCGCTCCTGTGATTACTTTGTCTTCCGGCGCAACTGTGAATCCTGTGTCAGGTACACCAGTTGATTTTACCAGTCCCGTTACTTTTACTGTTACTGCTGAGGATGGATCGAGCCAGGATTGGACAGTAACTGTTACAGTTGCCACTTCAGTCCCGGATAACCTCCTTGATGGTAAGGTCCGGATCTGGCCAAATCCAAATGACGGAATATTCTATCTTACCCTGGCGTCGGAACAAATAACTGATGTCACATTACAGGTCCTTGACATGGATGGCAGGATGGTCTATAACAAAGAGTATAGCTCTGTAAATATTATTAATGACATGACAGACACCGGAATAAGTGAACCGGGAATATATATTGTCAGGATCATGTCAGGAACGTCCACATGGACTGGCAAGCTGGTTATTCAGTAATTACAATAGTTTCCTGAAGAAAAAGGTCGCAGAAAAAGTTCCTTATTTAGATAATTATTCGAGGAAAAAAATATACGAGTTATTCATAAATATTAATATCAATGAATAAATACATAAATGTAATAATTGCGGTGCTGTTTCTGGTACCTCAATTTTCAGGTGCTCAGAAGAAAAAAGAGAATGAACCTTCTGCAGCATCTGTTTTCAAAAGCAGTACTTTTTCCGGACTCAAATGGCGAAGTATAGGACCTGCTATGTCTTCAGGGCGTATCAGCGATTTTGCCGTCAATCCATGCAATCCAAAAGAATATTATGTAGCTGTGTCTTCCGGGCATGTCTGGAAAACAATGAATGATGGCATCACCTTTGAACCTGTTTTCGAAAAGCAGGGCGTATACTCTATCGGCGTCGTTGTTATGGATCCCGGCAATCATAATTGTTTATGGATCGGAACCGGTGAAAATACACATCAACGTGCGCTGGGATTCGGGAATGGTGTGTGGAAATCAATGGACGGCGGCAAGACATGGACAAATATGGGACTCAAAGAATCACGGCAGATTGGCGGCATAGTAATTCATCCTAAAAATCCTGATATCGTATATGTTGCAGCGGAGGGATCAGTATGGGGACCAGGAGGTGACCGGGGTCTTTACAAAACCACCGATGGAGGCAAAACATGGACAAAAATACTCGAGATAAGTGAAAATACAGGCGTGAACAATATTGTTATGGATCCTCGTGATCCCAACCTTTTATATGCCACCTCGGAACAGCGCAGAAGGCATATTTACACCAAGATTGGCGGAGGCCCCGAAACAGCAGTTTACAAATCCACTGACGGCGGACAGAACTGGCGAAAACTTACAAACGGACTTCCAAAGGTGGATATGGGCGGTTCGGATATCGATATTTCCCCGGCAAATCCGGATGTGGTATACCTGATAGTCGAAGCACGCGATAATGCAGGAGGATTTTTCAAATCGAATGACAGGGGTGAATCCTGGACAAAAATGAGTCCATATACCAGCAGCGGACAGTATTTCAATGAAATCTGCTGTGATCCGACAGATGAACTGACAGTCTATTCTCTTGAAGTTGTCACCAAAGTGACACGTGATGGCGGCAAAACATGGAGTGATCTTGGAAACCAGAATCGTCATGTTGATGACCACGCAATGTGGATTGACCCTATAGATCCGGAACATTTCCTTATAGGCGGAGACGGGGGTATTTATGAATCATATGATGGAGGGAAAAACTGGCATTTTAAACCCAATCTGCCGGTCACCCAGTTTTACCGGGTAAATGTCGATAATGAATATCCCTTCTATAATGTCTATGGAGGAACACAGGACAACAACACCATAGGTGGGCCTTCCAAAAACACATCAAGGGACGGGGTGCCAAATGATGAATGGTATTTCCTGATCGGAGGAGATGGTTTCTGGGTTGCGATTGACCCTGAAAATCCTGATCTGATTTATTGCGAATCTCAATATGGAAATATTTCACGGTTTGACAGGAAGAGCGGTGAAAGGATCAGTATAACTCCCCAGCCACGCAAAGGCGAAGACACTTACAAATGGAACTGGAACACTCCTCTGATCATCAGCCCGCATTCAAACACAAGGATTTACTGTGCTGCCAATAAAGTATTCAGAAGCGATGACCGGGGCAACACATGGCAGGTTATCAGTGATGACGTCACTGCAAAAATTGACATAAATTCCTTGCCTGTGATGGATCATTACTGGAGCTATGATGCTCTGGCAAAAGATGTATCGACCTCTTTATACGGAACTGTTGTTTCACTTGCTGAATCTCCTCTTAAGGAGGACTTGCTTTATGTGGGAACCAATGACGGGGTTATCAGCATAACAGAAAATGGAGGAAAAGAATGGCGACAGGTTAAATCTTTTCCTGGTGTTCCTCAAAACACATATGTCAGTGACATTATGCCGGATAAATTTAACGAGGATATTGTATATGCTTCATTTGATAACCACCAGCAGGATGATTTCAAACCATATATCCTGAAAAGCACTGACAAGGGAAAAACCTGGGTTTCGGTTTCGAATAATCTCCCTGACAGAGGGATGGTGCATACGATTGAACAGGATTTCATAAATTCTGAGTTGCTTTTTGCCGGGACTGAATTCAGTTTGTTTTTTTCACCTGATGGCGGAAAGGAATGGGTTGAACTAAAAGAGGGGCTTCCATCAATTGCAGTAAAAGATCTGGTCATACAGAAAAGGGAAAGTGACCTGGTGATTGCAACTTTCGGCAGGGGATTTTATATACTGGATGATTATTCGCCGCTCAGGGAAGCAACCGCAGAGTTACTCAACAAAACAGCTCACATTTTCCCTGTCAAGGATGCCCTGATGTATGTACAGACTGATGGGAAGGACGCCCAGGGGTCGACATATTATTTTTCTAAAAATCCGGCTTATGGTGCCACTTTTACCTATTATTTCAATGATTCCTTGAAGACTTTGAAGGAAATGAGGCATGACAAAGAAAACAGCTTGTTCAAAGAAAAGAAACCTATCCCTCAGCCAACGGTAGAAGAACTCAGGGCAGAGGAAAATGAATTGGCACCTTACCTTCTTTTTACAATTTATGATGAAGATGGAAATGAGGTCAGAAAACTTACGACAAAACCGGGTAAAGGGATTAACCGTATCGGGTGGGATTTAAGGTACCCGGGGATGAATCCGGTAAGAATCATAGATGATAAATATAATCCTTTATCTGAAGGTGAAAGTTATACGCTTGCCATGCCGGGAAATTACAAGGTTTCCATGTCAAAATCCGTTAACGGAGTGACAACACTGCTGGTTCCTCCAATGGAATTCAGGACTGTGATTCTTGAGAATACCACTCTGCCGGCAGAGGATCGCAAGGAACTTGTTGAATTTCAGAAAAAGTTCGGTGAGCTTGGAAGGACCATGAGGTCAACTCAGAGATTCGCACAGGAAATGTTCACCAGGACACAATATATACAGCAGGCTCTGCTTCAAATGCCGGGAGCGTCAGAAGAAATGATGCAGCATGCCAGGGATCTGAGACTGAGAATCAATGAAATCCAGTTTAAATTTGATGGAAGAGAAGCTCCCGCAAGCTGGGAAGAACTGCCTCCTGCTCCAATGCCGCTAAACAGAAGACTGAGCACAATTGTAAGAACTCATATGCAATCCACATCAGGTGTAACGCAGACAGAGAAAGATAATTATGCAATCCTGATGAATGAATTTCCTCCGCTGCTTGTAGAGCTGAAACAAATCAATTCTGAATTAAAGGCACTGGAAGAAAAACTTGAGGAGATAAAGCAAAGGGGATATCCAATATCTAAAGACCCTGAATTTGGTCGTCCGGGAATTTCAGCTTTAGATGTTATTGAGTTGGTTGAAGCGGAAGTTGTTATTGAAGTCACGCCAGTTAATATCAAAACTGGTGAACCAGCCTTATCACACATTAC
>JBGPAO010000262.1:0-5419 GCA_041480755.1 Bacteroidia bacterium | reverse complement strand
CATTTTTATAAAGTTCTGTAACACTGTAGCTGCCATCTGCTTTCTTTTCAATTTTTATCATAGCCGTACCGGCTTCGTATCCGCCTGTAATCAGCACTCTGCCTTCACCGGCATCAACTGCACTTGGAACAGGAATATGACATTGCCAGTTCGTATATTCCCACAGGATTTTCCCCGTGAGTGGTTCCAGTCCGACGACTTTACCACCGCTGCCGATTGTCCCACGACCACCACCAGCTGAAGCTGTTATCATAACAACATGATCCTCACTGCCAACTTTTACGATTGCCGGGCTGACATATCCGACAGGACCAAGTGATGGCGTTGTCCATTTAACATTGCCGGTGAGCTTTTCGTAGGCTACAACACCTGCCTGAGGGGCCTGCGAAGCCAAAATAAGCAAATCACCCCAAACCAAAGGACACTGGGTAATTGCCCATGTCGGAATTTCACCGCCGCCGAAATCCGTCCAGACGTTTTTATTCCAGACGGGCTTGTGTGTATTGATGTCAATGCAATACACCTGGCCGTATGGACCACATGAATAAACATAATTGCCGTCTAAAGCCGGTACACTTCGTGAGCCGGGAAACATAACAGATCCGGGAGCTTCATAACTAAACTTCCAGAGTTCTTTACCATTGGAAAGGTCAAAACACCGCATGATATCACCAACCGAGTCATTTCTATCCAGTAAATAGACCTTACTGTCTTTGACGACAGGTCCGCCAAAACCGATGCCCAAATCAACAGTCCATAGAACTTCCGGCCCATTCTCCGGCCATGTACGTAAAATACCCTTCTGGGATGATGTACTATTTCTGTCGGGTCCAAGATACTGGGGCCAGTCTTGTGCACAGACATTCGCCACGCAAACTAATAAGACAACCACCGGAATATACAACTGACTTTTTTTCATTTTCATTACACCTTTAATTATAAATCTTGATCATAGAAACACTGCAATAACAAATATCATATATCTTTAAATAAAAGTATTATTTGATCAGGTACGAATATAATAGTATTTAATTAATTAACTGTGGAACCTGTCGAAACATCAAAAAAGTGGTTAATATCATTAATATCTGTTGTTTTGCTGGCATCGTTAGGAATAAAAGGCAGCCGATAACACGGTCAATTGACTTTATGAACAATAACCAGATCCAATTCCTATGAAAACAAGAATCATTAACATGCTCCCAATTATGCTGATATTATTGCTGGCAGGATGCAATTCCGGGGATAAAAAATTAACAGAAGAGATGAAAGCTGATCTTACAAAGTATAAAGAGGTGACTCTGACCACTGACCTGAGCTGGCTTAGCAGCCAGGAGAGGGAGATAATCAGCATTCTTATTGATGTTGCAGGTATAATGGATGATGTTTTCTGGAAGGAGGCATACGGAGATAAGGAAGAACTGTTTACACGGATCGATAATGAGTACGCTAAAGACTTCTCTAAAATAAATTACGGGCCGTGGGACAGGCTTGATAATGATGCTCCATTTATTCCCGGATTCGGATCCAAGCTTCCGGCTGCAAAATTTTATCCGGGAGATATGACTGTTGAGGAGTTTGAATCATGGGATAATCCCGATAAGACCGGTCTTTATACAATTATAAAGCGTGACACTGAGGGTAAACTTATTGCGGTGCCATACTACGATGCGTTTAAGGAGCAACATTCGAAAGCTGCAAATCTTATGCTGGAAGCCGCAGATCTGGCGGAAGATGCCGGGCTGAAGAAATATCTCAAAATAAGGGCAGATGCTCTGCTTACCAACCAGTATCAGCTCTTTGGATATAAAGCCGCCCATGAATCATTCGTCCTGGTAAAAGATCCCGTCTGGAGTGCTCAGCTTGAGAAATTTAATGCCATGCTTCCCGGACTGCAGGCCAACCTTCCGGTCACTCCTGAGTACAAAGCGGAGATGCCCGGAACCAATGCCGACATGAATGTGTACGATGCAATCTATCTTGCGGGTGATTGCAATGCCGGAAGTAAAACCATAGCTATCAACCTGCCAAACGACCCTGAGGTACAACTTGCCGTTGGCAGCCGCAAGCTACAGCTTAAGAACGCAATGAAGGCGAAATTCGACAACATACTTATGCCTGTTGCGGGAATGATGATAGACGGGAGCCAGCGTAAGTACATCACTTTTGATGCTTTTTTCGAGAACACCACTTTCCATGAAGTAGCTCATGGTTTGGAGCATCCAACGCCCATGGCAAGGCAAATATGCTTTGTATGAAATATTTTGCCGATAATGGAGCGTTTCTTTACCTGGATAACGGATACTACAAGGTAAATTTAGAAGTGATGAAGTCAGCTGTGGAATCGTTAGTGGGAAAAATCGTTACAATGCAGGGTAATGGCGACTATGAAGGAGTAAAAGCATGGATAGAAGCTGACGGTGTCATGACTGAAAACCTTCGCAGGGATCTTGACAAAGTCAACGCTGCCGGAATACCTGTCGACATCGTCTTCAAACAGGGTAAAGAGGTGCTGGGGTTATAGTGAAGCACTTTCTTGAGTCATATTTGATCCGGGCCGCATTAAACTGATATTCGAAAAGAAATAAAAAACTAACATGAAAGTCGAATATCCTGAGATTTAATATTTCAGAGCATTTTTTTGAATTGTTTCCTCATCAGCGTGTATGCAAAACTGGGAATTGTTACTTATTGCTATTGGATTGTCTTTCGACACCTTTGCCGTTTCTGTGTCAACCGGCCTAACGGTTAGTCAGATAAAATTTTGGCAAGGTGTCCGTATAGCACTTGTTTTAGCAATTTTTCAATCATTAATGCCTTTTTTGGGTTGGCTTGGAGGAATTCAAATTGCGAGATATATCAGCAACATTGACCATTGGATTGCTTTTGGCTTACTGGCAATTCTTGGTATTAAAATGATTGTCGAGTCTTTTAAAAATGCTGAAGAGAAAAAATTCAATCCTTTAATATTTTCAGTTCTTGTTGTTATGGCTATTGCAACAAGTATCGATGCGTTGGTTGTTGGGGTAAGTTTTGCCCTTATCAGTACAAATATTTATTTAGCAATATCTATTATAGGCTCTGTAACTTTTCTTGTGGCAATGATTGGCATGTTATTAGGGAAAAATGTAAATGGGAAGTTTGGTAAAAAGGCAGAAATTATAGGAGGATTGATATTAATTGGAATAGGATTGAAGATATTACTCAGTCATTTATTATCTTAATATTTCAGGGCATTTTTATTAATAAGGTCTGCAACAGGATCATCGAAGACAGGCATGGTACGGCCCTTCTAATAAGAAATGTACTTCATCACCAAATTCCTCATTATCACTAACATACAAAAATCATGAAAGCTTTGGCATAGCTTTTGCAACAATATAATGTGAAGAGACGGTTCTTCTAAAACTTAAAGAAATGAAAAAGCTCATAATCACATCAATACTCGCCCTCCTGCTCACGGGAGTGAGCATGTTGAAGGCACAGGACTATCCGGAGGAATACCTCGGTTTGCCCGGAGACAATCTTAACCTCTATGCTGTAATGGATCTCTTCCAGAAATCCGAAACACTGGAAGGTTTTGAGAGAGATCTGAACGCTGAGAATGCAAGGATTAACAACCTCGACCTGAACGGCGATAACCTGGTCGATTATATAATGGTATCAGACTATGTCGACGGCAATGTCCACAACATCGTGTTAAGGGTAGCTCTGAACCAGAATGAAAATCAGGATGTGGCAGTTTTCACTGTCCAGAAGTTTAGCAATGGAGAGGTGCAGATACAGCTTATAGGTGACGAGGCTTTATATGGCAGAAACTATATAGTTGAACCTAATTATGCTGAAACACCTAATCCGGGATATACTGGAAGAACAAGCTACACATCCAATGTCAGAGTGGTCACGACCACATATTATGATATAGCCTACTGGCCGGTAGTAAGGTACATCTACATGCCTGACTACATAATCTGGCACTCAGCGTGGTACTGGGATTATTGGCCCGCCTACTGGTACTCATGGCAACCTTATTACTGGCACTACTACTACGGATATCATTATAACTGGTTCGATCATTATTACGCACATTATCGTCACTGCGACCACTACCGCTACCACGGGTACAATGACTTCTACTATAACAACGTGCGGGCACACTCCCCGATAGTGAACATAAATATAAATAAGGGTTATTATAAATCCACCTACTCACGGCCTGAGCAGAGGAAAGATGGTGAGGCACTTTATGCCAGGGAAAATAACGGCCAGAGCAGAGATGACAGAAGGACCATCAATAATCAGTCAACAGGTAATCAGAGTCGTATGACTACCAGCACCGGTACAGAACGCAGGACAACTGGCACTGTAAACAACGGTTCCGGGACGAACGGTTCAACTAGCAGGAACACCGGGACTACCAGCAGATCGACTACAACAGTTACTAATAAGAGTACCGGAAGTTACTCTACTGGTCGGAGCACAGAGACTACCCGCAGGTCAACCGGTACTGTAAACAACGGTTCCGGGACGAATAGTTCATCAAGCAGGAACACAGACTATACTCCAAGATCAACTACAACTGTTAATGACAAGAGTACGGGAAATTCCTCAACAGTTCGGAACAGCGGGACTGTCAACAGGCCAACGACAACATCTAATAACCGGAACAGCGGATCTGTGAACAGGTCAACGACATCAGGTTCTTACAAGAGTTCAGGAAGTTCTTCAGCTGGTCGGAGCGGTGGGTCTGTTAGCAGGTCATCGTCATCATCAAATAACCGGAGCAGCGGATCTGTTAGCAGATCATCGTCATCAGGTTCTCACAAGAGTTCGGGAAGTTCCCCAACTGGTCGGAGCGCCGGATCTACCCACAGGTCAACATCATCATCCCGCCCAAGCAGGTAAAAAACTTTTAGGACTGCCTGGTTTTACTAAGGATCTCCTTAATAAAGGCCAGGCAGTCTTCTTTTCAGATTATCACATCCATGTTAAATACTTATTCTTCAGTGGCAACCATTTAAATTTGCCTGACTTACTTGTCTTTGGTTTATATCTGGAGTAACTTGCATATAAAAAAAGATGATTGATAAACCATTAGGCTCATGCTCTAAAGAAACCTGCATTAACTGTGATATTCGTTCCAAAATAACCTGTCATTTTAATCCTGGTCAACTTCTTAGATTCTACTTGATTATTTCACCGCCATTGATAACAGGGGCAATTGGTGTTCATAATTACAGCACTTATAGTTTCATAAGCTGGGTGCTGATAATAGGGCTAATTTTTCTGCTATTAGGTATCAGAGTCCTTTGTACTCACTGTCCGCATTATAACGAACCATCATCAATTTTAAGATGTTGGGTAAATTATGGAGTACCAAAACTATGGAGATACAGACCAGTACCAATGAATATTTTTG
>JBGPAO010000261.1:0-5434 GCA_041480755.1 Bacteroidia bacterium | reverse complement strand
GACCATTACCATAAGCACGAAAGACGACCGGTTGATAAAACGTTGGAGTTTGAGGGCATCATAACAGCCTCAGGTGTACTTGAAATTATGCCGGACGGATATGGATTCCTGAGATCATCGGATTATAATTATCTTAATTCTCCTGATGACATTTATGTGTCACAGTCGCAGATAAAGCTTTTCGGACTGAAAACAGGGGATACGATTACAGGAACAATAAGACCTCCGAAAGATGGTGAGAAATATTTTCCGCTTATCAAGGTTGAAGAAATCAATGGCAGGAATCCCGATTTCATTCGCGACAGGATACCATTTGATTTCCTTACCCCGCTATTTCCGAATGAAAAATTTAAACTTGTTCAGAAAGGAGTAAAAAGCAGCATCTCCTGCCGGGTTGTGGATATGTTTGCTCCAATAGGTAAAGGACAGAGAGGGCTGATCGTTGCCCAGCCAAAAACAGGGAAAACCATACTGTTACAGGAGATTGCCAATGCAATTGCCTCGAGTCACCCGGAAGCTTATATTATCATATTGTTGATAGATGAGAGGCCTGAGGAAGTGACAGATATGGAAAGAAATGTTAAAGCAGAAGTAATTGCATCTACTTTTGATGAACCTGCAGAACGGCATGTCAGGATCTCCAATATTGTCCTGGAAAAAGCAAAGAGAATGGTCGAATGCGGACATGATGTGGTTATCCTGCTTGATTCTATTACAAGGCTGGCCCGTGCATTTAATACTATTGCACCTGCTTCCGGAAAGGTACTTTCGGGAGGTGTCGATTCAAATGCGCTGCAGAAACCCAAACGCTTTTTCGGAGCTGCCAGAAATATAGAAAATGGCGGATCCCTTACAATTATTGCTACGGCGTTAACAGATACGGGATCTAAAATGGATGATGTAATTTTTGAGGAATTCAAGGGAACAGGAAATATGGAATTACAGCTTGACCGCAAGCTTTTCAACAAACGGATTTTCCCATCAGTAGACCTGAATGCCAGCAGTACAAGGAGGGAAGAATTATTGCTTGAAAAAGAAATGCTGAATAAGATATGGATACTCCGGAATTATCTGTCTGATATGACTCCTATCGAAGCTATGGAATTCCTGATCGACCGTTTGTCCAAAACCGAGTCTAATGAAGAATTCCTTATCTCCATGAATGCTGGTTAGGGAAAAATATTAATTTTGGATACTTAATATTATTTCTTATAAAATACTGTAAATTAAATGTTTAAATAATTAGAGATGGCTGAAAAAAAGAATTTTATTACATGTGACGGTAACCATGCTGCATCACACGTTGCTTACATGTTCAGCGAAATTGCTGCAATATATCCTATTACTCCTTCATCCAATATGGCAGAAAATGTAGATGAATGGTCTGCTTTCGGATTGAAGAATATTTTTGGTGAGACAGTACAGGTTGTTGAAATGCAATCCGAAGGTGGAGCTTCCGGTGCAGTGCACGGATCTCTGCAGGCAGGTGCTTTAACGACTACTTTTACCGCATCGCAGGGTTTACTGCTTATGATCCCAAACATGTACAAAATTTCGGGTGAGTTATTACCGGGAGTTTTTCATGTTTCTGCCCGTAGTCTGGCCGCTCAGGCGCTTTCAATATTTGGTGACCACAGTGATGTAATGAGCATCAGGCATACAGGTTTTGCCATGCTGGCCACAGGAAGTGTCCAGGAAATAATGGATATTGCCGGAATAGCTCACCTCACAGCAATCAAGTCAAGGGTTCCCTTCCTGCATTTCTTTGATGGATTTCGTACCTCTCATGAAATACAGAAGGTTGAAGCTCCAACCAAAGAACAAATGGCAAAATTATTGGATTATAAGGCTCTCCAGGAATTCCGGGATCGGGCACTAAATCCGGAACATCCGGTGACCAGGGGAACTGCCCAGAATCCTGATATTTATTTCCAGACAAGGGAAGCTGCAAACAGGTTCTATGAACCGGTGCCGGATATAGTTGAAGGATATATGCAGGAAATTACAAAAATGACCGGACGCGAATATCATCCTTTCACTTATTATGGTGCACCGGATGCGCAGAATATTATAATTGCCATGGGATCAGTCACTGAGACTGTTAAGGAGACAGTCGATTACCTGAGGAAACAGGGTAAAAAAGTGGGAATAGTTACAGTTCATTTGTATCGGCCATTCAGTGCAAAATACTTTTTCAAGGTATTTCCTTCTTCAGTGAAACGTATTGCTGTCCTTGACCGGACAAAAGAACCCGGGGCAAACGGAGAACCATTGTACCTGGATGTCCGCGATATTTTCTATGGAAGGGAAAAAGCTCCATTGATAGTGGGTGGGAGATACGGACTCAGTTCAAAAGATACCACCCCGTCTATGATTATATCTGTTTTTAATAATCTTGAACTTCCCGAACCAAAAAACCGCTTCACAGTAGGGATTGTTGATGATGTTACATATACATCATTACCACTTCTTCCGGAAGTTAGCGCCGTTCCGGAAGGCACATTTGAGGCAAAGTTCTACGGTATCGGAGCTGATGGGACTGTCGGGGCAAATAAAAACAGCATTAAGATTATTGGTGAATCGACTGATAAATATTGCCAGGCATATTTCGCATATGACTCCAAAAAATCGGGCGGTATGACCATCTCACATCTGCGTTTTGGGGATCATCCAATACGGTCGACTTATTATGTAGGCACTCCCAATTTTGTTGCATGTCATGTACCCTCATATCTTGATAAATATGATATGCTGAAAGGCCTTAAAAAAGATGGAACATTCCTGCTTAATACTATATGGGACGATGAAGAGACCAAAAAACGGCTTCCTGACGATATGAAGAAATATCTGGCCGATAATGATATCAAGATGTACGCAATTAATGCAACCAAAATTGCTGAAGAAATCGGTCTTGGCTCTCGTACAAATACAATTATGCAGTCAGCTTTTTTCAAAATTTCCGGTGTGATACCCTATGAACATGCCGTAAAAGAAATGAAAAAGTTTATTGAAAAGAGTTATGGCAGGAAGGGTGAGGATATAGTAAATATGAATTTTGCAGCAGTGACCCGTGGAGGGGATGTCAAACAGATTGAAATACCTGCTGAATGGAAAGGACTGAAGCTTGCCAAACCCGAGTACGATCAATCTCTTCCTGAATTCATCAGGAAAGTGGCTCTTCCAATGAACAGGCTTAAAGGTGATGATCTGCCGGTTAGCGCTTTTCTGAACCGTGAAGATGGCACTTTCCCGGCCGGAACAACCGCCTATGAGAAGAGGGGGATTGCTGTAAATGTCCCTGAGTGGCAGCCGGAACATTGTATACAGTGCAATCAATGCGCATACTCATGTCCGCACGCTGTTATCAGACCATTCCTTTTTGATGAGAATGAGCTAAAGAACAAGCCTGCCGGAATGGTTACCGTAGAAATGAAAGGTAAAGGTTTTGAAGGATACCAGTACAGAATACAGATAAGCCCTCTTGACTGCACATGGTGTGGCAACTGTGCTGATATTTGCCCATCCAAAGAAAAAGCCCTGATAATGAAACCGCTTGGTACTCAAATGAAGCAACAGGAATACTGGGATTTTATCAGTAAAAATGTAACTTATAAGGATTATGTTCAGGATAAATTTAAAACCGTAAAAAACAGTCAGTTTGCTCAGCCTTTGTTTGAATATTCCGGGGCATGTGCAGGATGCGGGGAAACACCTTATGTTAAACTGCTTACACAATTGTATGGCGACAGGATGATGATCGCAAACGCCACAGGTTGCAGCTCAATCTGGGGTGCATCTGCGCCATCCACTCCCTACACATCAAATGCGGCAGGTAAAGGCCCTGCATGGGCTAACTCCTTATTCGAGGATAATGCTGAATATGGCTTTGGAATGGTGCTGGGAGTTAACAAGCTGAGGAAAAGGATAGCAGAAAAAATGAAAACTGCCTTACAGGATGGAATGAGCCAGGCCTCTCAGGATGCATTCAAGGAATGGATCGAAAATATGAATAATGCAGAATTATCCAGAGTAGCTTCGGCAAAGGTAATTGAAGCCTGCAAGAAAGAACAAAATCCTGTAGCAAAAGAAATTCTGGACCTTGAGCAGTACCTGATTAAAAAGTCAATTTGGGTGATCGGTGGTGATGGTTGGGGATATGATATAGGATATGGAGGACTCGATCATGTATTAGCTGCCGGTGAGGATATAAATATGCTTGTCCTGGATACCCAAGTCTATTCAAATACCGGCGGACAATCTTCAAAATCGACACCAATAGGAGCTGTTGCAAAATTTGCAGCATCCGGTAAAAAGGTAAAGAACAAAGATCTTGGGATGATGGCTATGTCATACGGATATGTTTATGTTGCCCAGGTGGCTATGGGTGCAAGTAATTCGCAATTATTCAGGGCAGTCCGTGAAGCAGAACAGTACCCTGGTCCATCCATTATTATTGCTTATTCCACTTGTATTAATCATGGATTAAGAGAAGGTATGGATAAGGCACAGGAGCAGATGAACAGGGCTGTAGAATGCGGCTTCTGGCAGCTATATCGTTATAATCCGTTACTGGAAAAGGAAGGAAAGAATCCTTTTACGCTTGATTCCAAAGAACCCGACTGGAGCAAGTTCCAGGAATTCCTTGGTTCAGAGGTAAGGTATACATCACTTAAAAATTCTTTTCCGGAATTAGCTGTCGATTTATTCGCAGATGCTGAAAAATATGCAAAGTGGAGATATTTGAGTTATAAAAGACAGGCTACACTTGAATATGCTGTGAAATAATATTGTGATCTGGATTTAAGTTCAGAGTAAAAACGGGGGGCTGATAACCTCCCGTTTTTTTAAATATTTATTATTTTTGCAATTTAAAATCAGTTTAAATAAAAAGAAGTGAGCAGGATCCTTGCACTGGATTATGGAAAGAAAAGAGTTGGCGTTGCCGTTACCGATCCATTGAAAATAACAGCAAACGGACTGCCCACAATTGAAACACATAAAATAAAGGAGTTTATCACAGAATATCTGGCAAAGGAAAGTATTGATTGTCTTGTTGTGGGATTTCCTACTGAAATGAATTACCAGGTATCCGAAGCTGAAAAATATATCAGACCTTTTATCTCCTGGTTTTCAAAAACATATCCTGCAATCAAAATAGAACGTGTTGATGAAAGATTTACCTCATTGCTTGCCGGAAAAGCCATGATAGATGGAGGAGTTAAAAAGATGGACAGAAGGGATAAATCTCTTGTAGACAAAATAAGTGCAGTTATTATCCTGCAGTCATATCTGGAAATTTTAAGGCAGAGAAATCCCATCTAAGTCCAAGCTATTAAATTTTAGTCATTTCAAATTTTAGTTATTTCAAATTTCTTATGGTTTACCCTATTTATGTATATGGCATGCCGGTTTTAAGGAAAAAAGCCGGTGATAT
>JBGPAO010000260.1:0-5445 GCA_041480755.1 Bacteroidia bacterium | reverse complement strand
CTGTTTCAGTGTGTTCATTTGGCGGCATTTATGGTATTGATCCGGGAGAATGCGCCCAGGAAACTCCAAATACACAAACTTCAGTATTCAAATACGCTGATGGGAAAATGCTGGTGTTTGATACGAGGGGACGTTATACGAATGCAGAGGCAACCAACAATATCGCTATCGGCAATATTTTCTATGGAACGGAAGGGTACCTCGAATATACAGGCGGCTGGAAAGCATTCCGCAAATGGGAAAAAGAACCTTTCGCTGGCTCAGGATTAGAAGGAAACACAACTGACCTTCGGGATACCAGAGGTGACGTAAGCCCGGCCTTTTCCAATTTTATTGACGTGATCCGTTCCGGTAAGGATGAGGACCTGCTCAATCCAATCACTGGAGGTCATTATTCAGCTTCACTTGCTCACCTGGCAAATATTTCCTATCGCCTTGGAGGAAAGGAACTGTATTTTAACGGAGCTGCCGAAAAATTTGTAAAGAATCGTAAAGCAGATGCCCTGTTGACAAGGAAGGGGGGATATCGTGATCCTTATGTGGTACCTGAAAAAGTTTAGTCTTATTAATATTTTATGCAAATTAGATACATCCTGCTTGGCTTTATCCTGGCATTTTATACCTCTAAACCTGACAGGCCTTATTCTGAATTCTGGGAATTAAAGTCATTAAAGAAAACAGGCGGACACCGGATTGAGGTTTACGATTGAGGTGGTTTTCAAACCTTATCCCGCATACGACATCAGTAATGCCCCCAGGTTTATACATATTCAGGATCCCGGCGACGCTTTGAACAAAAGAGTGATGATTGAATTGCGACTAACTCAGAATAATGAATGGTATCTCGACGGATTTATGCTGACCGATGCAGGAGAACTGACACTTGCAGACAGTAATCTCACTCATCCTGTCGGCGACTGGTTTCATATTGCGCTGACTTACAAAGACGATACATTTAAAACATTTGTAAACGGCATCCAGGAAGAAAGCGGGCTCGTAACTTTCAAAAAAGAACTTGTGAATGAAACAGGAAAGACTTCGATTGGAGGAAGGATGGACCAGCGTAATTATTATTGCGGATTGATAAAAACACTCAAAATTACACGTGCAGCGCTGGAACCAAAAGATTTTTTGTACTGAAATCTTTCAGTGCCAGTTCCAATTAATAGTTCTTTTCGACAAAAAATGATTGCTCCTGAGTGCTCCGATATGATCCTATACCATAGGGTAGTATGAATGTATTAGAGAGCCCTATTTGATCATATTCTAGCCAGGTCTATTTCAAAAACTCCTTAAACCATAAGCCGGAATCTTTAATATACCTTTCAAGTGTCCCGAAATCTACATAAACCAATCCAAAACGCGGGGTGTAGCCTTTATCCCATTCAAAGTTATCAGTCGGTGACCAGACAAAATAGCCATTTACATTTACTCCTTCCCCTTTAGCTTTTAATACTGCAGCGAGGTGATTTTTAAAATAGTCGATTCTGTCCTTATCATGAATTCGTCCGTTTTCAAGTTTATCAGGAACACAGGTACCATTCTCAGTTATAATTAAATTTCTGATTCCTTTGTACTGGCTGAATTTTTTGAGAATATGATACAACCCTTCAGGATATATTTCGCCTCCCATAACATTTACCGGGACATTCCGTTCCGAAGCCATTACTTCTTTAGCCCTCATTCCCGGCATTAACGATTTTTTGGCTATTGTCCTGTAATAATACTGTATGCCGATAAAATCGAAATCGAATACCATCTTCGCTTCATCTCCATCTTCGTAAAGTGATTTAAATTTCTTCAGGAGCGGTACAGTATCATCAGGATATCCTAATCCAAGGCATGGTTCGATAAAAAGACGGTTCATTATTGCATCCATCCTGGCCGCAGCTTCGATGTTCTTTTCTTTCTGATCAATTGGCTCTACATAAGTGTTTGCCAAAGTAGTTCCAATATTTGCACCTGGAACATTTTTCCGGATGATCCGTCCTCCTTCAGCATTAGAGAGCACCGCATAGTGAACCGATTTCATAAATGCACCTATACTTTTTTTACCGGGTGCAAAAACACCATTCATATAGCCATTTCCGGTAAAAGCAAGTTGCTCATTCATCACGATCCAGTTTTTTACCTTGCTGCCATATTCCTTTGTCAAAACATCAACATATTCTGAAAACCAGTCAATTATTTTACGATTGGACCAGCCTCCCCGGGCTTCCAAAACCTGCGGCATATCCCAGTGATAAATGGTAATCCATGGTTCAAGGCCAGCCGATAAGCATTTGTCGATCACCTTGTGATAAAAATCCAGCCCTTTATTGTTTACAGTTCCGGTTCCTGCCGGAAGAATGCGCGGCCATGAAACAGAAAACCTGAATATCTTAAAATTCATGGCTTTGATAAGGTCTATGTCTTCTGAATACCTGTGATAAAAATCGGCTGCGACATCAGCATTTTCTCCATTTTCTATTTTACCGGGAATGCGTGAAAAATAGTCCCAGTTAGATTCGCTTTTCCCATCCAGATTCCAGGCGCCTTCCGTCTGATATGCAGAAGCGGCCACTCCCCATTTGAAATCAGGACCGAAATCAGCTTTTACGAAATCACTAACTGGCAAATACCCGAACTGTTTAGCTGCTTCCAGCCAATTAATGAGCAATAACCCGGTGCCGGTCATTCCTGTTTTCAATAACCATTCTCTTCTGTCCATAAACGGTGAACTTTTGGGTTACGATTTACAATTTCATTTCACTAAAATCATTGATCTGACATCCATTTCTTTATCGGTCTTCATGCAATAATACAAAACACCGCCAGGCAATCCGGTCGCATCAAAAATGACTGTGTAGCTTCCCGGTTCCATTTTCCTGTTTACAAGTGTTGAACTAGTAGTGTTGTTCCTGTAATCATCCCATACTATAATGGCACCTCCGTTGCCATCTTCTGCTATTTTCGGTTCATACTGAGATAAGGGATCAAGTGAAATACCTATCCCATGGACGTCCCATAAAACTGTTCCGGCTGAATCAATCCGATGAGCGTAAATATTACCATCACCGGTATCCCAGGTTACTATTGCTCCTGTTCCGCCATCGGTTGTGATTTGAGGATACCTGGAATCACTGAAATTATTCACCGTAACACCATCAACACGCCATTGATAAATACCATCTGGGTTAATCCGTTGAGTGCACACAATATTATTAGTATACTGCCATGTTATGAACACACCACCATTTCCATCGCTTGCTATTTCAGGATTCTGCTGAAAGCAGGTTTAATGCCACTTTCATTAAAACTATGGTTGATTTAACTTCAACGTTTTCAGGCGGTAAAATATAACAGCAAAAAGTTCTATCAAATTTACCACCATTAAATTATCGGGGTAAACATAGATAAATCGTAAATACCTAATTGTTTCTCAATATTGGCGACTTTTTCAACCATTGTTTCGAATCCGTCCTTGCCGAATAATTCATGTTCTTTGTCTTCGAAATCTTCGCCCAATGCAAAATATTCTTTTTCTGAAACGATTTTCCGAATTGCTGGAAACAGAACTGTATCTTCCCGTGCTTCGTGTGGACGGTACATCCCATTGAAATCGCTAAGCAGCTTTATTAGTTTTTGACTTTCATCCGTATTTGGAAGCGATTCCATTTTCTCAAATTGTATTATCTGGTCTGTTAAGATACGACCAGCCTCGTGCTGTTTACGTAAAACCTGCACCAAGTCAGTTAATTGGTTGGCTTTCTCGAATCGAGGAAAGAGAAAGTCTTCTTCAAGTTTTTCGTGGTAATCTTCAATAAAAGTTCTGATAACTTGTGCAGAATTGTTCAATACGCCCCAATCAAATTGTTCATTTTTGACAAGATGCAGCCTGCAATTATCATAAATAAGCAATATCCGATTCAATACGCCATGTTCACGCATCAAGTCTTCCGCAGGAGAGACACCTTCATAGGTTTCGTTTTTGCAGCCAGTTATTAAACCAAAGCCAGCAACACTTGTAAATGTGCCCAAGATGATACTTCTATTAATAAACTCTCGCCTATTATTTTTAGAACCTTTATTGGGACTAAACGAATCATTGCCATAAGTTTTCATAATTCAGGTTATTAAAGATTTACTAATTGTTGAATCAATTGACCACCTGCCACTGCCATAAATAAGCAAATAAATGAGTAGGATGGTCATGGCAAAATCTGTCCGTGCTTCATGTGCCATTGACCAGAATCCCTTTTCCAGTAAAATAGGAATCTTTGTTGTAAAGATAGCCGTCATCATAATAACGAACAAAGGAATCGCAGCAATTCTGGTTAAAAAACCAATTATTATGAGTACACCACATCCAATTTCAAATGAAGCCACAAAATGTGCAAGAAACTCAGGATTTGCAAACCCAATTTGTTCAAATCGACCAAACATGCAATTACAACACCTGTAGCAATATAGGCTTCCTTCGATAATCCACTCTTAATGAGGAATGCACTTCGGATTGCACCCTGAATACCTGTTAAACCACCGAAAAAACCGCTTAATACACCACCCAAAGCAAGTTTATTCTTGCTGAACTGTATCTTTTGAACGGAAGAAACAATTTCAAGTATCGAGAAAATGATTAAAAGTATGGCAATAATACATTTCACAGGCATAATTTCAAAATCCTTACTCCATAGGTGATATTCAAAAAGTGACGGCATCTTAGTTATTTGAAAATCTTTTCAGACACAAAGACTATTGGCTACTATATATTCACTGGATAAAGAAAACTGGTAGTTGGTGCGCTTGTATCGCAATGACTACCCTGCCGAGATTTGGGTAGGTGTAAGTACTCAATCACCTCTGGGTAATGGAACAAATGCAACATTTGAAGAATGCTCATTAACAGAAAGTAGTATTAAAGATTTCAGAATGGGAATCTAATTGTCAAATAATAAACCAGACCTATGAATTAATCTGATTTTTTTTCGATGCATGTGTGAACAGTTTTATACTGTCTGGTGGGTCTACAATAAATTACACTCGGTTAATTACTTTTTGTAGGTCTTAGTCCCTTTCCCTTCCATTTGTATCCACCAGATATTATCATTCATATTTTCGCCTTTAACATCCACAGACATCATATCTTCATTGAATTTCCATGTTACTCGGAAAATTTGAACTTTACCATTGGGGAAATACATTGTTCCATTTTCAATACAAGTTCTTTTATCAGTAAACATTGGTGTTGAATTTATCCAACTTCCATCTGAATCATAGAAAATATGAGTCATGCATTTTTTCTTTTCAGGGTCATAACCAGTTATTTCAATCCCATTTTGTGTGAAGTTCTTAGTTTTCCAAAGGTGAATAACTTCAAGTGCGTAGCCATTTAATATTCTCCGACCACTAAGAGTCCAATCTACGTGATAGTAGGTGCAGATATACTGTCTCGTGCTTCTAATT
>JBGPAO010000259.1:0-5470 GCA_041480755.1 Bacteroidia bacterium | reverse complement strand
TAACATTATTCATACAATAAATCACAGGGGAAATCCTGATACTCTTTATCTTGACCCTCTTGTGACCTACAGGATTGTTATACATACACTGCCTCCAATAATTATTGATACAGCCTTTGTTACGGCCGGCAAACATACTATCATAGCTGCCAGCGCTCCACAGGGATATCTTGAACTGACAAGCCCTGGAAGGATCGAGTTCAGTAATCTACAGGCGATTATCCGCGAAAACGGAAAAATGGAAACTCTCAACTTTCAGAAAATTAATGAAAAAGAAAAATATATAGTAGGGAAGTATGATATCGAAATACCAACCCTTCCAAAGATACATCTCGAAGATACTGAGATCCTTCAAAGCCATACCACTTTTGTGGAAATTCCCAGGCCTGGTATAGTGACATTCCTGTCTTATACTTCAGGATTCGGAAGTGTTTACATAGATAAGGGAGAGGATGTGGAATGGATCATTAATCTGAATCCCGACCAGAAGAACCAATCCCTGGTGATGCTTCCGGGCAATTATACTGTCGTTTACCGCTCAAGAAGTTCAAAAAGCGTTATGAACACAGTGATAAAAGAATTCTCTGTCAGCTCAGGGACTTCCATCGCAATTGATCTGAATTAGAACCGGTTTGATTAAACCTTTGTCGTCGGGAATTGTCAAATTATTGAGAAAATGTGGTTATCTAATTGAAAGACTACACAGATACTGAACTGGTTCAGCTTTTCCTGGATGAAAACAGCAGGAATCATGCATTTGAACTTATCGTAAGGAAATACCAGGAAAAACTATACTGTCATATCAGGAAACTGTTGATCTCTCATGATGATACAGATGATGTCCTGCAGAATACGATGATTAATGCTTATTACGGGCTGGAAAATTTCAGGGAGGAAGCTTCTTTATATACCTGGTTGTACAGGATAGCAACAAATGAAGCCCTTTCAGCATTAAAGAGAAAAAAACGCAGGTTATTCCTGAACCTGGATGATGTAAGGCCCCAGCTTGAAAGATCCCTGAAAGAGGATGCTTATATCGACGGAGATGAAATACAGATCAAACTTCAAAAAGCAATTCTGACCCTGCCAGAAAAGCAACGGCTTGTTTTTAACATGAAATATTTCGATGAGATTAAATACGAGGATATGTCCGAAATCCTTGATACAAGCGTAGGAGCATTAAAAGCATCCTATCATCATGCTGTAAAAAAAATTGAAAAATATCTTGCAGAAGATTAAACCTTTTAAATAAAAAAATCTCTAATTAATATGATTATTAATAACCGGGAAATACAAGACCTGCCTGATGGATCGAAAAAGAAACTTCCATTTTCGGTACCTGAAGGTTATTTTGAGGATTTTCCATCCAGGCTTCAGGAAAGGCTTGAAACTGAGAGGAGGCCCGGATTTTTTGAGAAAACCTACAGGACTCTGAAACCAGGGCTTGCAATTGCTGCGATATTTGCAGCTTTAATTCTGGCAGGTTATGCTATCATTAAACTTAGCTATGATAATGGAAGGAAAACAGAACCCATTCAGGAATTTGCAGAAGTCATTGATTATTATATCTATGATTTCGACGATGAAACCATTATAGCAGTATTTAATGAAGAAACAGACCTTAATTATCTGAACCATACTTTGAAGGAGGAGGAAATCAGTAATTATCTTTCAGAAGAGGATGATCTTGATTATTCTGAACTCCAGGAATTATATTAAAATTAGAACCATGAGAACAAAGCAGTTATTTTTGATAGCGGGATTATTCCTGACCACACTGCAGTGGCAGGTAAATGCCCAGGAGAGATCAGACGACAGAATAAAAGCTATTAAAGTCGCTTATATCACAGAACGTCTGAGCCTTACACCAGAGGAAGCAGAAGTTTTCTGGCCTGTTTATAACGAATTTGAAAGTCGTAAGGGTGAAATCAATCACAAAAAGCGGGCAACAGGCGAAGAGTTCGTGAAAAACCAGGAAAACCTGTCGGATGCTGAGGTTACGAAAATGCTTGATGAAATAAATAAATTAAATAAGGCAGAGTCAGAACTTACAATCCAGTTTGATAAAAAATTCCGGGAAATACTTACTCCTGCCAAGGTTATGAAATTATATATCGCCGAGGTCCAGTTCAGGAATTATCTCATTAACAAATTCCGGGAACAGCATAAGCCTCCCGAAAATGATACGGACTAAAACCGGGCAGAATCTTTTTTAGCCATCCGGCATTTGAACAGTTCATAAATTCCAGTTAAATTTGTTCATAATGCCGGATTTTTTATGGCTTCTCTTAAAAAGATATTTCAAGCTTCTTTTTTGATATTCAGGCATATATTGCTACTGGCATATATTTGCCTTATCCTTATCCTTTCATGCAGTTCAAGGCAGAAAAATGTACAATTATCGCAGGAATATCAGGAATCATGGTGGAGGCAGAAGGCTAACCAGATGGTTGAAAGTCAGATAATTTCACGCGGAGTTGCTGATCACCGGGTCATTGAAGTTATGAAAATCACTCCAAGGCACCTTTTTGTCCCGGAAGATATGGTTGAATATGCATATAATGATAGTCCCCTGCCCATAGGATGGGGTCAAACTATTTCTCAGCCTTATATTGTTGCTTTAATGACAGAATTATTAAATTTAAAGGGTGATGAAAAAGTTCTTGAGATCGGGACGGGTTCAGGTTACCAGGCGGCAGTTCTTTCACAGCTGGTTGATTCATGTTTCTCCATTGAGGTTGTAAGTGAACTTGCAGAATTATCTTTAACCAAACTGAGGGATCTCGGTTACAGTAATGTTGTTGTTAAATGGGGTGACGGTTATAAAGGCTGGACCGGTCGTGCTCCCTTTGATGCGATAATAATAACGGCTGCGCCGGAAAAGATACCGGAGGAACTGATTAATCAGTTGAAGACAGGCGGCAGAATGGTCGTTCCGGTCGGGACACTTTACCAGGATCTTTTACTGATTATAAAAACTAACAAGGGATATCAGCAAAGAAATATTATCCCGGTGCGTTTTGTACCTATGGTTCACCCGGATGAAACTGTACCGGAAATAAATAATTAAGGTTGAATAAAAAATTCGGATTAAATACTGCCATCTCCATTGTCGTCGCCAATATGATTGGCACCGGCATCTTTACCAGTCTTGGATTCCAGGTGATTTCCCTGAAATCAGGTTTTGCCCTTCTTCTTTTATGGCTTCTTGGCGGGATTTCAGCTCTTACAGGCGCCCTGGCATATTCAGAACTGGGAACATCAATGCCCCGGTCAGGAGGTGAATACCATTTTCTGTCCAAAATTTATCATCCGGCTCTTGGATTTATTGCAGGATGGGTTTCCTTTATTATCGGTTTTGCTGCACCAACTGCTGCTGCCTCCATAGCTCTCGGGGCATATTTCAATGCGGCATTTAATCTGAATATTACAATCCTGACAGTCGGACTTGATAAGATTATAGCAATAAGTGTAATTATATTAATAAGTATCCTCCATTCATCTGATAAGATAGCAGGTGCTTTGTTTCAGAATATATTCACTTTAGTAAAAGTTATCGCCCTCCTTGCTCTTATTATACTTGGACTGTTTTCCGGGATGAACCAGACAATGGACTTTTCAATAACAAAGGATTCCCTGCTTGAAATTAGCAGTCCTGCTTTTGCTGTATCATTATTTTTTGTAAGCTATTCATATTCAGGATGGAATGCAGCAGCATACATTGCCGGGGAAATTAAGAATCCTGATAAAAATATACCCAGAAGCCTTCTGACCGGAACACTTATCGTGACATTCCTCTACGTTCTCACCACCTATGTCTTTTTAAAGGTAATACCTGTAAGTGATATGACAGGAAAGATTGAGATTGGCTATATTTTCGGTAGCCAGCTCTTTGGAGCCCGTACAAGTACAATCATGGGATTGATATTCAGTCTCCTTCTGCTTTCAACAGTAAGTTCTATGATCATAACAGGGCCCAGGGTAACGCATGTTATGGGAGAGGATTATCAGATCCTAAAATGGTTTTCCAAAAGATCGAAAAAGGAAATTCCGGTCAGGGCAATCATCATCCAGGCAATTATCTCTATAGTTTATATTCTTACTTCCTCATTCGAACAGGTGATCACACTTATAGGATTTACTCTTAATCTCTTTACACTTCTTGCTGTGATCGGGATGATGATAAACAGGCGCCATCATAACGATTCACCTGATATCTACAGGGTCAAACTATTTCCTGTTGTACCTATAATTTTTATCCTGATAAATTCATGGATAATTATTTATGGACTTGTCTACCGTCCTGTGGAATCATTTGCAGGAATGGGAATTTCTTTGGCAGGACTGATATTCTATTTTATTGACAGAAGTTATAGCAAAAGAAAATAGACGCTTTTTTAATACTCTCCGGTGAAAAAATGTTCGGGGAGGTCGAGTTTTACTTCCCGCAGGAAATCAACACTTTTATTAATGTCAGGATACATTATCCTGTCATTCTCAATAAAATCAACATTCTGCCTGTATTTCCCAATAAATGATTCCAGGTAATCAGAAGTTTTGGCGGGACGCCGGAATTCCATCGCCTGGGCGGCATTGAAAAGCTCAATTGCAAGGATGCGTTCAAGGTTAATTAATACCTGGTGCGCTTTTATGGCAGCATTGGCCCCCATGCTGACATGATCCTCCTGTCCCTGGCACGATTCAATTGAATCGACCGATGCAGGCGTTGAAAGCTGTTTATTATGACTTACCAGGGCAGCTGCAGTATACTGAGGGATCATAAAACCTGAATTAAGACCCGGTTTTGCTACAAGAAACGGGGGCAGTCCCCGATTTCCTCCTACAAGCTGATAGGTCCTTCGTTCAGAAATACTTCCCAGTTCCGACATAGCAATGCAAAGGTTATCAAGTGCCAGTGCAAGGGGCTGTCCGTGAAAATTCCCTGCTGAAATAATCAGGTCCTCATCAGGAAAGATAGTAGGATTATCCGTTACGGAATTAATTTCATTCTTAAACACATAAGCCACATAATGTATTGAGTCTTTTGTGGCGCCGTGAACCTGTGGAATACAGCGGAAAGAATAAGGATCCTGGACATGTTTCTTGGAACGGGAAATCATTTCTGAACCGTCAAGGAGAAATCTTATCCGCCGGGCAGTCTCAATTTGTCCGCGATAAGGCCGGATATTCTGGATAAGTTCATGAAATGGTTCCAGCAAACCATCAAATGCATCCAGGGAGATGGCTGCAATTATGTCAGATAATTGTGATAATTTAAATACCCTGAGGCAGCAATAAACTCCATATGCACTCATAAACTGGGTACCGTTCAGAAGGGCAAGACCTTCCTTTGACTGCAGTTCGACCGGTTTCCACCCTAATTTCTTTAACACCTCTCCGGAGTTTTTCTTTTTACCATGCCAGTATACTTCACCCTCACCGATCAGTGGCAGGCTTAAATGGGCAAGCG
>JBGPAO010000258.1:0-5507 GCA_041480755.1 Bacteroidia bacterium | reverse complement strand
CCTGCTATGGTACGCGCGGTGACACTTTGATAGCTAACCTCCTGGCTGAAGTGGATAAATATGATCTGGCCGGGATCGACCTCGATTTTGAAGGAGAAGATGGTCAGGGCGGCCCTTTCACCGATGATGACAATGTTAAATACGCGGTGTTTGTCAACAAGCTCTGTGACTCGCTCCATGCAAGAGGCAAGATTTGCACCATAGATACATATACCGGAAACATGTGGGGCGCACCCAGGCCCGACTGGTGGAACTCCTGGAAAGATAAGATCGACGCTATTCATACCATGGGCTATACGTCATCTTACTGGAGCTGCCCGACGGAAGGAAACTACCAGGGGCTACAGGACCTTGCAATCAAGGCCGGTATCGAACCTCAGAAATTACTGTTGGGCATGCCTATGTGGGTAGATAACTGGGCCGGAAGTAACAGCAATACAGGCATTTCAAATACGGAAAACCTGAACTACATCCTGAACTGTCTGCAGTACCAAGCCGGAATTGCACTCTGGGATATTCATACACCTGTTGATTTTATTCCAGGAACAAGCATACACCCCTGGACAGCAGATACTGTATGGAGTCTGATAAAAGCCATTCACGACGGACAGGTATCTGACCCCGTCCGATGCCCTTCCAGTATCGCATCAGAAAAGATCATTGACGATATGAGCAATGTGGGGATAAACCTGAAAGGCGGCGTTTGGAGCGCGTTCAGCGACAACTGGTCGCGTACAGGAGATGACCTGGCTAACTCCACAAAAGTGCTGACGCCTGATCGCTCATTTGATATGGCACTGCAGTATGGCTCCTATGGAGATATAGCACCCGGATATATTTGGGAGCCTGTCACAGAACAGGAATTGAAAAGTATCATTAAAACGTTCAGCAAGGCGGGTGCTGATGCGGCTGCAGGCGGATTCGTTATGAACTTCCTCCCGGTTGATATTTCTCTGGATACTACTGCGCAGGCCTGGGAAATTGCAAAGGTTGGGGTTGAAAAAGATCTCTCTCCCTTTAATAACCTGGTGGTATGCGCCCAATGCACATTTGGGAACCAGATACGAATCTTCTTGCGAACCAGGGCGCAACAATCCACCTATGCCGCGGGTTATGGTGGATATTTTAACTGTACAGGTAATTATGAAGATTATAAGCTTCCTTTTGCCACTCTGAAACCTATATGGGGTAATGGCCCGACAGGCTTTGATGCCAGGCACTCACTGAGGCTTACCATTGAATATGTTGATCTGGCACCCCCAAGTGAACTTGCCCTCAACATCGCAGGAGTGGCTATAGATACAAGTGTGCTAAGTATTAAACATCATACTGTGAATCAAGTGGAGGTTAATAAAGCAGACAACTCATTCTATCAAATCAGGTCCGATGGGATCTATTTTAATTCTACTGTAGAAACTACCATCAACTTGTATTCTATAGAAGGCCGATTGATGTTGAGTTCATCATTCTACGGTGATCATCTGAATTGGGGATCATCCTTTCCCACAGGTATCTATATTATACGAATTAAGAATGAGAAACAGATTTATACTGAGAAAGTGATTATTGCAAAATAGCATATTAAGAAAAAATCATCATAACCAGGTTTAAATTAAAAATAAAATGGAGGTGAACCATGGCTTTTAAATCATTATTTATAGCACATGCGCCGGATGCAGATTATGAGAAGCATAATAGTACTATTGACACGGGAAAGTACAGGCTGTTGACCTATGTTGTGAAAACCCAGGAGGAAGCAGTAAAAGTCGCCAGGGACATCTATAAAAAAGAAAAGATCGATGCAATCCTGCTTTGCCCGGGCTTTACGCACAGCAATGTATCAGAGATATTCCAGGCACTGGATGCCAGAGTGTCTGTGAGTGTTGCCAGGGGTGACGGCCCCAGCAGCAAAATTTCACAGGCGGTGATGCAGAAGGAATGGTTCAGCAGATAATATTGAGGCCACAGGAAATCATACAATCCGACTACTTTAAAAAGTTTGAACTCGGAACTCGGAACTCGGAACTCGGAACTAAGAACCCGGAACCATTTAAACCTCGACCTTAAAAACTGTCCTCACAATAACTCCGACTAAAAAACTGATCCCTGCCACACTCAGGGAAATCAGAGCCATTTCACCAAACCTGCGCCAGAGTGGCAGCCCTTTAGCAGTTGTGATATAGAAATTATATGACAGTATTATAATAATGCTGAGCGCCATCATCACTCCAAGAGATACATAGATATTTCTGAACAGGAAATAGGGGGCGATCAGGACCAGCACAGTTATTATATATGTAACTCCCGTATACAGTGCAGACCTGAGCGCACTTTTTGAGGAGTTTTTATCGGCTTCTTCCCTTACCGCGAGATATTCAGAAGCAGCCATTGACATAGCTGCAGCCAACCCTGTAATGAACCCGGTTACCCCGATAATTTTGCCGTTCTGGAATGCGAAAGTCAGCCCGGCAAGCACGCCCGTCAGCTCCATCAGTGCATCGTTGAGTCCCAGCACCATAGATCCGGCATATTCAATTCTTTCTTCCTCGATTAAGCCCAGGAGCTCCGCTTCGTGCTTTTCTTCATCCATAAAGACCTTTGCGAGTTCAGGGATTTCTCCCTTCAGACTCTTATATTTCCGCTCAGCAGCTTTCTCCCCCTGTTCCATAAGCCTTAGTCCAAATGATAAACCGAAGGTGATAGAAATGAACCTGTAGAATAACACCCTGAACTTATCAGGCCTGACATCAGTCCGGGTTATGCCCTTGATGACTTCATAATGTGCAAGCTCATCCCGGCCGATTTGTTCAACAATTTCACTGTTTTTTTTATCCTTTATTCTCCCGGCTAACCATGAATAGGTATGATATTCACTGATTTCATTGCGCTGGGCAGTAAGCAGTGCTTTTAAAACCACTTTGTTTTCCATATGCTGAGACTTTTATTAACCAATTTAATACAAATTCGTAATTTAGGGTGCAAAATAAATTTTTATTATGGAAAACGAAACAATAAAAAACAAACGAGGAAGAGTATTTATTGGTGTGATCATGGGATTTGCAGTCGGGGTAGTTGTGGGATTTATTGGAGGAATCAGGACTAGTAGTCTTGAAGTCTTGTGGATTATCATAGGTCTGTTTTGCGTTCTTATTATTTGTTTTGGAGTATTCAGACTTTTTAGATCAAGAAAAAAGAAAGAATAATGCCAGCATCCAGGTCACGCACAGCCCCATGGAGCCCTGAAGAAGTGAAAATATTAAAGGGATTGGATGCTCCAATCAAAATCCAGACTTATCTTGATAAATTAGAGTATAACTCTGTTGCTGAGTGCCGTTCGCCGAGATTTATTATCAGGAATAAGAGGGCTCACTGCACGGAAGGGGCCATCTTCGCAGCAGCCTGCCTGGAGTACATTGGCTATCCGCCTCTCGTGATTGATATGAAGGCGGAAAATGACGATGACCATGTGATCGCAGTTTTTAAATATAAGGGATACTGGGGTGCTGTTGCAAAATCGAATTTTACGACAATACGGTTTCGTGAACCTGTTTATCGCACTTTGAGGGAACTATCTATGTCCTTCTTTGATTTTTATTTTAATGTCCGGGGTGAAAAAACCATGCGTGCTTATTCCTTGCCTCATAACCTTAACCGCTTTAATCATATAAGCTGGAAAACTACTGAAGAAGATCTTGATGAGATTGGAATATGGCTGACTGATGTGAAGCATATCCCCTTGATCACACCGGCTCAGGTCAAAAACCTTTCCATCGTCGGTGATTACCTCTTAAAATCCTCCCTCATCGGCTCCAACCCCGCCGGCCTCTATAAGCCCAAACCTTTATCCCGATGAATATCGGGACCTGACTCTCTCATCACTAAGACCACTTCCCCTTACTCCATGCCCTATGCTCTAAGCCTTTTGCTCTCTGCTCTCAGCCCTTAGCCCTCCGCCGCCTTGAAGTCTCTCCAGTAATTGTTAAATTTCTTGATGCTTACTTCAAAATGTCCCCGGGAAGAAAAAATTTGTCGCAAAGCATTGTTTTTTGCTTCTGTAACCTCCAGGTTGTTCAGCAAATTATCAAGCACCTGCATGATCTGGAAGGACATTTCGCTCAAACCTGCAATGTCCTTGGATTTGTGTATAACCTCTCCTAAATTAACCTGGCAAGTGGACCAGAGACCACATTGTGCGACAGCCTGTATAAGCATGGCGATCTCTACACCATAATTTGTCGGGATTTTAAGTCTTTCAAATAAGCTGCGGTATATGGCAACAGTTCCCGCAAGTGGCTGAATATATCCTGCCAGGTGAGGGTAGTATAGATTTATCCACGGACGAGCCATTATTTCCGTGACCCTGCCTCCGCCAAGCTCAATCCCGTAAGATTCAATTCGTATCGGCCTTGCGTAATATCCTTTCACAAATTTAATATCGCTGTTGAAAAGTATGGGACCGATCAGCCCGTAAAAAAAAGTCGGGCCAATATTTTCAATATCCGTGTCAACCCATGCCAGTATATCTGCATCTGAAACAAAATAACTCTTAAATAATGCCTCACCTTTCCCTGAATAGCTTCCAAGTTCCGGTTTTATCTTCTTGTGAAGATATACCGGCAGGTTAAAGGATTTGGCTATCTGAACCGTATCATCGATGGAACCTGAATCTATGATAATAACATTGTCAATTATGCCTGAATTCTTAACCTCAAGGGCTGTTTCAATTACCTTCCCAATGGTTTTTTCCTCATTTAATGCCGGAAGGATTACATCCACTTTTACATTTAATTTCTTTTTGTAATTAAGAAGCACCATTGCAAGGGCGAAATCAGTGGCGTCATAGGTCCGCTCGCGAACCCATTTGAATATCTCATCGCTTTTCGTGAATTCAATCTCCCGTACAGGGCCTCTTACAATCGCAAGTTTCCCTTTATAAACATTTTTTATCTTATGAAATAAAGGATTTGCTTCTGAAGCAGTCAGAGGTGCCCCGACGAAAAGCATTTTATATTCACCTCCGACAGACTGGACCATATCTGTAAAGGAAGGATCAGAACGCCACAAAATTCTTGCTTTCTCAAATAACTCATGTGCTGCCGGAACTACTGTAGAAAGGAAAATCTCTTCCAGCTGGTTGATCCGCTCTTCATTATGATATATAATAATTTCCTTGATTCCCAGGCGGGCAATGACTTCCAGGACAGCCAGTGCATTATTCCCGCCGCGAAGTGCTGCCGCAACAGGTCCGTCTGTCCATCCATCGGTCATAATCGCTATCCCATTAGGATCCGAATTAAAGGCATTGATATCCCCGGGATCACTGATAGTAATTTTGATCTCATCTTCAGCCCGGGAGAAAGGCCATTCTATTTCACTTTGATTTGTCATGAATACTATCCGGGAATTTGTTGTAAATTTATTGATATTATTCTTAATTAAAGGATACAAACAAATGGAAAGGCGGATTTTAAATCAGATCTTATTATTGTTCTTGTTTTTTCTAATCT
>JBGPAO010000257.1:0-5522 GCA_041480755.1 Bacteroidia bacterium | reverse complement strand
CCGGTAAAACAAATCTCCTGGATGCCGTTTATTATTTGTCCCTGACCAAAAGCTACTTCAATACTATTGATACCCAAAATATTATGAATGGCCAGGATTTCTTTATGATACAGGGTGAGTATGAAAGGGACGGAACAAAGGAAAATATATATTGCGGGGTTGGGAAAGAAAGGAGGAAGCAATTCAAACGGAATAATAAGGAATATCAAAAGTTATCACATCATGTCGGCCTTATACCGGTTGTCATGATATCACCTGCCGACAGCAGCCTGATCATTGAGGGAAGTGATGAAAGAAGAAGATTCTTAAACGGAGTTATCTCCCAGTACAGTATAGAGTACCTGGACACGATGATAAGATATAACCGTGCGCTTGTGCAGCGTAATGTTTTACTGAAAGATTTTGCACGTTCGGGTTCTTATAATCAGGAATACCTTGATGTATGGGATGCACAGCTGATTGAAGCCGGGCAGTTTATTTATGAAAAAAGGCGCGAATTTGCAAAGAAGTTTCAACCGATATTTCAGTCATATTACAATGATATCTCAGAAAGACAGGAAAAGGTTGGACTGGTTTATCAATCCCAGCTCAATGATGGAGATTACAGGAAGCTTCTGGAAAAATCGCTGGATAAAGACAGGATATTGCAGTATACTACAGTGGGGATACATAAGGACGATCTTGTGATGAATATGGGCTCATTTCCTATAAAAAGAAACGGATCGCAGGGCCAGCAGAAAACATATCTGGTTGCACTGAAATTTGCGGAATTTGATTTCATAAAGGAATTAAATGGGATTGCTCCTGTTCTATTACTGGATGATATATTCGATAAATTTGATTCAAAGCGCGTAAGGCAGATAATAAGCCTGGTATCAGATAAGCACTTTGGCCAGATATTCATCACAGATACCAACCAGGAACGGGCAGTCAGGATCCTGAAAGAGATATCAGCCGAACATAAAGTTTTCAGGGTGGATAGTGGGAAAATAACCGTTACAGATGGAAAAAACTAACATAAGGAAAATCAGCGATATACTCCAGGAATTTCTCAGGGAAAACAAGCTTGATGTCAAACTGAAAGAAAGACAGCTAATTGAAAGCTGGGAAGAATTGATGGGTAAGACTATTTTCAGGGCAACAAAACAGATCTACATAAAAGAAAGCAAATTATTCGTCGTCATATCATCATCGGTCATCCGCAATGAGATACATATGCTGAAACAGGAAATTGTCAGGAAACTGAACGAAAAGGCCGGGGAGGATATAATTACTGAACTTATCCTGAGGTAAATCTTTCAATTTTTTTGCTTTAACGGACTCTCCACCTATGGGAGGGGTGTATCATAACGACATTTAAGTGTTGAAATACGAGAATCTTTGTAACAGGGGAACTAATATCGGCTGAACATTAGTCTTAGGAAGCAGAGCAGAAATCAGGGTTTCCAGTTAAATGGAGTTATGATACACCCCTCCCAATAAAAAGGGGGAGAGTCCGGAAAGCATTAAATTATCTGGAATTCCTGAGGATCAGAAGTAATCTGTCCTCTCAATTCTGGAGAAGAAGAAGTCGCATTCAATGACAGCATTTTCATCGCTGTCGGATCCATGGACAGCGTTTTTTTCGAGTGACTCTGCATACAACTTCCTGATGGTCCCTTCTGCTGCATCTGCAGGATTGGTGGACCCGATAAGCTTGCGGTAATCTTCCACGGCATTATCTTTTTCCAGGATGGCAGCAACTATCGGTCCTGAAGACATGAACGCAACAAGGCTGTTATAAAAAGGCTTTCCTCTGTGGATCGCATAAAACTCTTCAGCCTGATGAACACTCATTTTTGTCATTTTCATGGCAACGATCCTGAAATCTGCCTCATTGATCATTTTAAGGATGGGACCAATATAATTTCTGCTGACGGCAGAGGGTTTTACCATCGTAAATGTAAATCTTCCGGCCATTGGGATTGAAGTTAAATTAGAAACACGGGCGAATTTAGTAATTTTCTTTAACCTTGGAGGTCTTTAAGACCTTGGAGGTCCTAATCGAGATTTTTCATTTTTTTTGAAAAATAATAATTTCAAGATATTGATTATCAGATATTTAATAGAACCTTGGAGGTCTTTAAGACCTTGGAGGTCTCTTAAAGAAGAATATTCTTAAATTTGAAGTCTTGAATTTCATTATCTCATAGCAATTTGACAAAAATTCCAGATCGTTTGATAAAGGAAATCGGAGGGATCTTTGGGCGTCGGGCTGAAACAGTTCTGTTTACCCATGTCAATCCGGATGGTGATGCAATTGGTACAATGCTTGGCCTGTACTGGTTCCTTAATTCGATGGGACATAATGTGTCGATGATAGTCCCGAATGAAATCCCGTTCTTCCTGGAATGGCTGCCGGGGTGTAATAAGATATTGATGGTAGAGAAAAGTTATGAGCAGTCGCTTAAAGTGATGAAGAGAGCAGAGGTATATATATGTGTTGATTTCAATGAGCCGGAACGTCTGGATCGTTTGAAAGATGAATTTTTAAAATCAAAAGCAGTTAAGGTACTTATTGATCATCATCCCGGTCCGAAAAAATTTACAGATCTGTCAATTTCCATACCTGATGCCGGATCAGCATCCGAGCTGGTTTATAATCTCATAATAGAAACAGGCAATCATGACCTGATCAATAAAAATATTGCCGAATGTCTCTTCGTTGGAATCATGACAGATACAGGGTGCTTCAGCTACAACAGTTCAAGGCCTGAAACCTTTCGTGTGGTTGCTGATCTCCTGGAAAAAGGAATAGACAAAGACGATATATACAGGCTGGTATACGACAATTACTCGGCTGACAGGATGCGCCTGCTTGGTTTCAGCCTGAATGAAAAGATGGTCGTGATACCTGAATACAAAACGGCATATATAGCACTTACACGCGAAGAACTTGCAAGATACAACCATGTTACAGGTGACACAGAAGGTTTTGTCAATTTGCCTTTTTCAATTAAAGGAATAATTGTCACAGCACTATTCCTTGAAAAAGAAGATTATATAAAGATATCGTTCAGATCAAGGGGGGATTTTGAGATCAATAAATTCGCAGAAAAGCATTTCAACGGAGGCGGGCATAAGAATGCGGCAGGTGGTGAGGCTTATATGTCACTTGATGAGACGATCAAAACATTTGTGAACCTTTTGCCGTTATACAAAAAGTACCTTGGCTCAGAATGAAGAGAGGTTTAATAGAAATATGCGTTTGCCTGCTTTTCATATTGACCGGCAGTTGTAAAAAGGAGGAGACAAGAAGGCTGACAAAGGAAGACATTCGTGAGAAGAAGGAGATGCTCGTAAGAGTGAATAAATACCTTGTAAAAAAGGATGTCGAGCTGATTGAAAGTTATGCCAGGCGCAGAGGATGGAATATGGAACTGACCGAATCGGGACTGTTTTACCAGATTTATGAAAGGGGCAACGGCATAAAGGCAGTCAATGGAAAAGATGCGACAATTGATTACAGGCTAAGCCTTCTGGACGGAACTCTTTGTTACAGTTCAGAGGAACAGGGACCAAAGAAATTTACGCCGGGACACAGTACTGAAGAAAGCGGACTCGAGCAGGGTATTCTCATGATGCATGTTGGCGACAAAGCAAGATTCATCTTGCCGCCGCACCTGGCTCATGGGTTACTGGGCGATGAAAACCGAATCCCGGCCAGGTCGATCATCATATATGAAGTGGAGCTTCTCGAAGTCTCTTACTGAGAAGTATGCAAGGTTTTATTTTTTCAGAACGCAACCAAAGAGGTGGTAAAAACATCTTAACAAAAAATTAATTACTTTAAAATTATAATAATGAAAATTCTAAGTTATAGTTCGATTCTTCTGGGGTTGATAGTTTTATTCACAGGATGTTTCCGGGATAATTCAGAAGAATTGAAGGAAAAGGAACAGCATGCACTGAAAAAATACATTGCTGATCATAATATCAACCAGACTCCAACTGCATCCGGGCTGTATTTTATTCAGGCTACGGATACCACAGGCTTATCACCGACCATTGATGATGTTATTGAATTTGAGTATACGGGAAAGCTGGTAGACGGAAGGGTTTTTGGGACCACCGACAGCGCTCTTGCAAAGGAAAAGGATATTTACTATAAAGACGTGGTTTATGGACCTGTAAGGCTTATCCTGGCCTATTCAATTGCAGGATTACAGGAAGGATTTCAGCTGATGCAGGAAGGTGAGAAAGCTACAATGATTCTTCCATCCGATATTGCCTATGGAGCCAATAGCATTGGGATCATTGAACCATATAATACTCTGATCTTTGATATTCATCTTCAACATGTTATCACCGATCCGGAAGCATATGAGCAAACTCAGATCAGGAATTTTCTGGATTCTAACAATTATGATGTTGAACCAACCGAGTCTGGTTTGTATTACATTGAACAGGAACCGGGAGACAGTGTATTAATAAAGTATGGTGATTTGGTTGACCTGTATTACAGAGGTTATTACCTCGATGGCAGAGAGTTTGATTCAAACCTTGACGATGATAGCCCGATAAGGATTGCTGTACCAAATGATATGCTGATAGCAGGGTGGAATGAGGGCTTACGGTTAATGAGTAATGGATCAGAAGGTATACTTATTGTCCCTTACGACCTGGCATATGGGGCAGCAGGAACATCTCTCATCGGGCCATATATGACGCTGGTCTTTGACATAAAGATTGAAAATGTCCATTAACGACCTCAGGTTAATCCAATAATAAATACAGCCGGCCTTTTATGGATATCGGGGATGTTTTTTTTCCACTCCCCGATAGATTTAGTAATAATAAACTCATCACCTCCTGTGATATCAGCAGCGATGCATAACCTGGTTGAAGGTTTGCAGCAGCTGAGAAGATCATTAAGAAGAGCCATGTTCCGGTAAGGTGTTTCCATAAAGATCTGTGTTTGCTTTTCCCTGAAAAGTTTTTCTTCAATTTTTCTGATCGCCTTTATACGGTCGTTCTTTTTAACAGGCAGGTACCCGTTAAATGCAAAATTTTGTCCGTTCAAAACCGAAGCTATCAGGGCAAGAGTTATTGAAGAAGGCCCTGTCAGAGGCTTTACATGGAATCCTGCATTATGTGCCATAGCTATCAGCCCTGCACCCGGATCTGCCAGTGCAGGCATGCCGGCTTCCGACATCAAACCCATATTATTTCCGTTGCGGAGCGGAGTTAGAAAACCGGATATTTCATCAGGCTGCGTATGTTCATCGAGGGTGAAGAAAACCATTTTATCAAAATCAAGATTCAGTCCTGCTTTCCTGAGGAACTTCATGGAAGTCTTTGGATTTTCCACTACGAGATATTTAAGGTCTTTGAGGATTAAGTTGACTTCAGACGGAAGCACCTTATCCGGTGATACATCTGCGATAGGGACGGGGATCAGGAATAATGTTGGTTTCATATGTTGGAGACCATTGATAAACTTTTGTGAATTTAGGAAAAATGTAGAAAATTGATTACAGATT
>JBGPAO010000256.1:0-5525 GCA_041480755.1 Bacteroidia bacterium | reverse complement strand
AGTCCTGATTTATACGTAATGGAAAAAAATGAAGTTTTTGATAAGAACTTCAAAAATCAGCCTAAAGACCAGTCGGTTAAACCTCAAGTGGTGGTCCAGGATAAGGGTCATGAGAAAGAAGCAGGCAGATCATACAACCTGCCTGCGGCAGGATGAACTCCAGCCGAACCGGCCGAAGCTCTACTTAGTAAAATGAAAATTACAGATTATATACTAAATATTGGCAATAGTTTTTATTTTAACTTAATTTAAGCGCTTTCATCAAATTCGATTTTGTGTTCGCTATCTATTTTATCCAAAGGTTTGTCCACAGGTAATGTAAAATAAAAGGATGAGCCCTCACCTTCTAAACTTTCGACCCATATTTCACCACCATTTTTTTCCAAAAAACCCTTTACTAATAATAATCCTATACCGGCTCCTTTATTGTCTTTCCCTTCTTTTGAAAGAGAGTCCATTTGTGGGATAAACAGTTTTTCCTGTATTTCTTTAGACATTCCAATTCCGGTATCCTTTATCTCAATGATAATTTTATCCTCTTTTCTTTTCGATGTAACTGTAATTTTTCCTCCTGGACGTGTATTGTCTAAAGCATTTGAAACTATGTTTTGAAGAATAGAGAGCAACATTTTTCCATCCACAAAAACATTTGTATTTTTTTCAACTTCGTGATGAAGACTTATTGTTTTTAAAGCAGCGTTTTCATTTAAAATATTAAAAACTTTCTCCACATATTGGGCTAGCTCAATTTTTGTCGGAGAAAACGCTTCCGATGCATATTTTATTCTTGCCCACCCCAATAAGTAGTCTAACATATTTAACTCATCTTTTGATGCTTGAAGAAGGAGGTCGAGCATCTGTTTTACTTCATTGCGCTCCATTTCATCAAAATTTGATGCCAGATATCCACCTGCTTCAATAATTCCGGCTAATGGGCTTCTTAAATCGTGTGAGAGTATAGCAAGAATACTCTCTTTATGAGTGTTAAGTTCTTCCAGTTCTTTTACATATTTCCTTATGGCTTCTTCGGATTTCCTTCTCTCGGTTAAGTCTCGCAGGATTTTAACATATCCTAACAGTTCTCCGTCTATACCGGTTAGTGGGAAAATTAAACCATAAGCATAAAATTTGCTCCTGTCTTTACAAATTTGCCACCTATTATCTACTGCTCTTCCTTCTTTTAATGCAGTATCAATTTCTACTTTCGGGACGCCATTTTTTTTATCCTCTTCTGTAAAAATGATATCAAAATGTTTCCCAATAACTTCTTCTGTTTCATAACCAAATATTGTTGACGAACCTGAATTCCAACTGTTAATTATTAATTCTTTATCCAGTGTAAAAATTGAATAATCTTGCAAGCTATCTATTATCTGGCTATAAAATTCGGCAGTAGGGATGTAATGATTTTTAAGAACTTTAGAATTGTCCTGTTGAATTTTATTTTTCATTTCTCAAAAGATTAAGGTTAATAGAACAAATTTAAAAGACTGTGTCAAATTATAATACTTCGGCATCTTAGTACAAGATTCCCTGTTTTTGACTCGGTGATTTTAAATTTATATCAAAGTTAGATCATTAGTCACGAAATGTCAAGTTGTGGTCATACGTTATTTATTACATCCAACGTATAAGTTTATTATCCTTCATTACTGCAAGTTAGCAAATTCGTTTGTTAATTCAGAATGAAGGATAAAACAAAAAGGACCTTCCCTCAATATAACCTTGCTTGTTTTATATATATCTTTCTGATACCGTCAACCATATCAACCTTAAACTCAATATCCAGCGGTCTGCATTCGTAGAATAATCTGCAATAATGATACTGGATGGCCATACAATAATCTTTAAGTACTTTTAGTTCGTAGTCAGTCATCACCGTTTTTCCTTCCATTCCCGGCACATTCGAATGATTTATGTATTCAAATATATTTTCATTGGAATAGGTATAATAAATGATCTGATCCGGTAAATATTTTTCTTCAGGGCTGACAACACTTATTTCGCCTACCTGTACGTTTATTGTAATAGCCTGATTATAAGGATTATATAGATTTTTAGTAATAACCACGCCATTTGCTGCTTCAGCAGGATAAGAACGATGAACCAGAATACCCATTGCGACAGTTTTGTGATCGATTTTGAAATAGTCCCTTTCTTCGAAGGCCCCAAAATTCCATAAACTGGCCCATACCTTTTTAATTGCTTTATCTATCGGTTTGTCAGGGTCTGTCAAGGTTCCTGTAAAAGAATCATATAATCCGGCACCGTTAAAGCCTTCGATGTCCTCGGCATTGGTAGAAGAGCGGAAGCGTACGTTCTTAAAATTACTGAGGGCTGCAACCTGATCTTTTACTAACCTGAGCAAACTGGTATCGACAGGACTGTTTTTAATTGAATCCTGTAACAAAATCAGCTGTTTCTGACGCCATGCAACGTTTGTTTGAAACAGTGTATCATTTAGCATATTATCAATAAATATATCAAGACCATATTTTTTGATATGCTGATGGTAGTAATAAAACGGTATGGCAAAATAACCTTCAGGCAGAGGTAAGGGACCGTAGTTAGTAACATTTACCTTTGTCAGTTCCGCAAAATTGGCAGCTTTCCCTCCTATCAGTGACACTGAATTCAAGTCAGCGCCGGTTAAATCCACCAGTCCGGATGTTATTGTGTCTAATTCAAGAATATGAGGTGTTTGTGGTTCTTTTTGCGCCCAAAAATCCTGCGCTTCCTGAAGCGTAGCTTCCCTGATATAAAACGAATCGAGAGTAACTTTTAAATAGACCAGTTTATTAAGCAAATCATTCAGTTTCGGATTTGTCCATCCGTCACGAAGCGCCATATTCGGTGTACCCCGGTTATGACTCAATACATTAATATGGCTTAACGGTGTCTGAAATTCGGTTGTGATTATTCCCGAAACAACTGAAATGTCAATAGGTATGCCGTTTAATAAGACAATGTCGTGCCTCCCGAGATATGTACCCGGTAATTCGGTAATAGTAATTTTTTTAAGATACCCATAATTCGCTCCCGGATTTAATGGCTGATAATTCTGTCCCCTGTATAATTCATCGGAAAAAATAAGCGGTACATTCGTACAATCCTCCCAGCCTGAAGAAGTTGCATAAAAACGTAACCTGTCCCCGATATAAAAGGTTTCAGTTACTTTATCATATACTGTTTCTATATCGGCACAATCAAGTTCATCACCCGGAAAAAAATCAAGTGTATAGATGTCCGATGAAGTAAAATGATTGACTGACGCAAGGATATAAATGCGATTCGCATTCTTCGTATATTGTTCCCGGTTAAACATTGCATGTCCTTTGCTGTAACCCAGCACCTGAGAACAAAAATCATAATGAATAAAATATTTTTCGGAATTTGAATAGTATATTTTATCGTCAGGTATTGAATATATTATTTTAACCGATTTCACCTCCCCAAAAGTCGGATTTAAAGGCAACCCCTGCAGCATTGTATAGGCTTCAGGTCGGGTAATCTTATCCAGGTAGTCCAAATCATCATACTTCAGCTTTAAAAGCTCGTATGACTCATCCGCAATCAGATAAACATATTTCTGGGCATAATAACCATTTTTGATTATCACCAGGGTATCGGGTCCTGCTTTAGTACTTTTTAACTCCGCTTTGAGTCCGGCATCAGCTGATAAATTACTAATTTTGTATGTATGCCTTTTTCCATTGCATGTAACGGTTAAAAGATAAATGCCTGTTGCAGTATTTACCAGGTTTATTTCACCGCTGCCAATAAGCGATTTGCCGTCTAAACCGATCTCCTGCCCCAGTATGCTGAAGACCTTTATATCGATCTTTTTATCTGAGTGCCAGTATATCCTGTCATTTATAGCTACTAACTCATAATCCGTTTTATCAGTTATATCCTCAATATCTGTTGTAAAACTGAAACGTCCAAGGTCGTCGGTGGTCATTGTAATGTTTGTTCCCTGGATCAGGACATCAGCTTCCCCAATTGGATTTTTCGTGTAGGTATCAATTACTCTGCCGGAATATACTCTCTGTCCTGAAGCTAATGCAGGAATTATTGAGATTACTATAAGTATGAAAAGATATAGTTTTACCATTAATCTGTCATTCAACTATTAATTTGTAAGCATTGCTGGTTACCTCATTATATATTCTGACCAGGTATATTCCTTTTTCCAGGTGCTGAATGTCTATTTCAGTTTTATTGGATTGTATTTCCCGGGTTAATATTAACGAACCAGATATGTCAAAAATACTTATAAAGGATTGTTTATCCGGCATATTCAGAATATCAACAGACAGCATATCGGTGGCCGGTACCGGATGGATGTTCACATCTGGAACATCAGGCAGATCATCAACGGAGGAAAAGAAATTTTCGCAATCCACCACCAGCGGAATATCGGTTTGATAAATCAGCTCCCCGTCTATTTCATAACAATTCAGATAATGACCATAATAGCCAATATGAAAACAAGGCGGATCTTCCATTATTCCGCCTGAATGTCCGATGCCTTCCAGCAATGTGATAGTTGAACAACACCCGCCACAAATTTCGGGGATTGATGAAATACATTTCCGGCCATCAATCAGGGTTTCAATTTTATTGATAATATTACCATTTCCTATTTCCGAGCGAATAGTATCCCCGAGTTCCAGGTTATAATCAATAAGTAAAACTTCAGTATTATGATCCTTCCTGACCAGGTAAAACTTATTATCATCGTCGCGAATCGCCCCGGAATACACTTTTTTATAATAGAAAGGTGTGTCATAATAGGCCACGCCTGATTTAAATAATTTGTAATAATGCCGGGAATTTATTGTTGTATCAGATCCGATAAAGTATTCATATTTCTCAATAATCTTCTCAAACGATCCTTCAGGATAAAAGGAGATCTCCGATATTTTCCATCTTGCCAGCGGGTTAATCGGAAAGCGGCTTATTGTCTGCGCCTGTAACAAGGCCAGGTGAACAAAACAGAAGCATATTGCGGTTATCCTTATCATTTGATTACAATTTATGATACATGAATTAAAAGGTTATTCCAGGCAGTGTGTCAATCGACGAAACGACCTTCTCTATAAATGTGCCTGAGTTTCAAATAATATGATTGTTCAGGTTGATAAAAAGTTGCGTCGTTTTAAATAAAAATTCCATAGCGGTGGTGTTGGTGGCAGGGGGGGGCTTTCGTTCAATCCCGACAAGTCGGGACCGGGTGCCGTTGGCTCCAGATGGTCTATCGGGGACAGTACCACACGAAGCCTAATTTATTAGGCCGAAGTCTTTCATCCAAATATAATCTGAAGATCTTTGTAGATGTAGTTTTTTAATTTTTCATTTTAAAGGGCCGGCTCTGTAATAAGGTCAACCTTTTTACCTAAAAGTGAGGATAGTTCTCTTTCTATTTTGGAAAATATTTGTAAATATCTTTTGAAAATGCTTTAAGATAGATTACTTGCATTTTTCATTCAGTTTATTGATAATGACAGACTCATCCTCAATTT
>JBGPAO010000255.1:0-5545 GCA_041480755.1 Bacteroidia bacterium | reverse complement strand
CATGAATAAATAAATTACGAAGGAGCATTATATATGGCAAAGCGTGACTATTATGAAGTACTCCAGGTCCTCCGAAATGCAACTAAAGAACAGATAAAGAAAGCATATCGTAAGAAAGCACTGGAATTTCACCCTGATAAGAATCCGGGCAATAAGGAATCAGAGGAAAAATTCAAGGAAGCCGCTGAGTCTTATGAAGTTTTGAGCAATGATGACAAGCGGGCCCGGTATGATCAGTTTGGACATGCAGGTGTTGGAAGTGCAGCAGGTGGTGGTTTCGGTGGCGGGATGACAATGGAGGACATATTCGCAAATTTCGGGGATATTTTCGGTGATGTTTTTGGAACTTTTGGTGGTTTTGGGAGCAGTCGCAGATCATCCAGGAGAACCAACAGAGGATCAAATATCCGTGTTAAAGTCAAACTGAATCTTGAAGAAATTGCACACGGAGTTACAAAAAAGATAAAAGTCAATATGTATATTCCCTGCGACAAATGCGATGGTACAGGAGCAAAAAGTTCATCGGGGCATTCAACATGCCCAACATGCCGCGGGACAGGACAGGTCACCAGGGTTACAAATACCTTTCTTGGGCAGATGCAGACCACGTCCACATGCCCGAATTGCGGCGGAGAGGGAAAGATAATAACTGAAAAATGCACCAACTGCCATGGTGAAGGAATAATAAGCCATGATGAGGTTATACCGATATCAATACCTGCAGGAGTGGGTGAAGGAATGCAGATGACTGTCAGCGGTAAAGGTAATGCTGCAAGAAGAGGCGGCGTTAATGGCGATCTCCTTTTGGTTATTACAGAAGAAGAGCACTCCGAACTGATGCGTGATGGCAATGATCTTCTGTATAACCTTCATCTTAGTATTCCCCAGGCTGCTCTGGGAACACCTGTTGAAATACCCACAATAGATGGTAAGGTCAAGATCAAGATTGAAGCGGGGACACAGCCGGGCAAGATACTGAGACTTAGAAACAAAGGACTTCCTGATGTAAATGGGTATGGAAAAGGGGATTTGCTGGTAAGTATTAACGTATGGGTGCCTAAAGAACTGACACGTGAAGAAAAGAACCTGATGGAAAAGTTGTCGGAATCACATAACTTTATTCCGAATCCTGATAGCTCGGAAAAGAATTTCTTCGAGCGAATGAAAAGTTATTTTAAATAAGGCTCTTTTATTATAAAACTCTCTAAATGGAAATATTCCGGACCGAGAATATTGTCAAGCGGTTTTCCAACCATGTTGCGCTTAATAAAGTCTCTATCTCTGTTCCCAAAGGAAGCATCTATGGACTGCTGGGGCCTAATGGCGCGGGAAAGACTACTCTCCTGAGGATAATCAACCAGATCACTGCACCTGATGAAGGTGACCTATTTTTCAGCGGGCATAAATTTAGCAGTGATGATATAATTCATATCGGGTACCTTCCCGAAGAACGCGGCCTGTACAAAAAAATGAAAGTCGGGGAGCAGGCTATATACCTTGTCCGGCTAAAAGGAATGCAGAAAAAGGAAGCGGTCAGGAAGCTGAAACAATGGTTCGAAAAATTCGAAATTATCTCATGGTGGAACAAAAAAGTTGAGGAATTGTCAAAAGGTATGCAGCAAAAGCTGCAGTTTGTTATTACAATTCTCCATAAACCTGATTTATTGATTTTTGATGAACCTTTCAGCGGATTTGATCCAATTAATGCAGATTTGCTGAAGAATGAAATACTGACACTGAAGAAGGAAGGTGCCACTATTATTTTTTCAACGCATGATATGGGTTCTGTCGAAGAACTATGCGACCATATCGCCCTAATCGATAACGGGTACAAACTTCTCGAAGGGAATATGAATGATATCAGGAAACAATACCGTTCCAATATATTTAAGGTTGGTTTTTCAGGAGATACAGAAAAAGTTAAACAGGCTCTGAACGGCAACTATGAATTACTGGGCATTATAACTGAAGAAGGCAACCAGATAGCCAGGATACAAACTCTGCAGCCTTCTGCTCATAATGAACTCCTTAACGCACTTATTCAGAAAGTCCAGGTGTTGTCTTTTAAAGAGGAACTTCCCGGAATGCACGATATTTTCATACGCGTTGTCAGGGAGGGGAAAAAAATAAATACCCATCAATAGTATGAATAAGATCCCAATAATTATTGCCAGAGAATACATTATAAGAGTTCGGAAGAAATCATTTATTATAATGTCAATTCTCGGACCGCTTTTATTTGCGGCAATGATGATCATTCCTGCATGGCTTGCCCAGCTTGAAGAAACGGATGTCAAAAAAATAGCTGTTGTGGACAGTTCCCATCTTTTCATGAATGTTATCCCTGAAACGGAATTTCTGAAATTCGATTATCTTGATAATGCGAGTGTTAATAACCTGAAGGAGAATTACAAAAGCCTCGGATATTATGGGATCCTGTATATTTCCCATATTGTCACATATGATCCGAATTCAGTTATTCTTTATTCTGATAAGCAGCCGAGCCTTGCAACCAAGATGCATATCAGCAAATACATGGAAGAATATATAAGGGACCAGAAGCTGAAAACCTATAACATTGAAAACCTGGATGAGATTTTAAAGGGAGTCAAAACCACCATCAATATCAGAACAATAAAAATAACAGAAGAAGGACAGGAAAAGGAAAGCAGTACTGGAATAATGATGGCTCTGGGATATATCAACGGTATAATGATGTATATGTTTCTTATTCTCTGCGGTACCATGGTTATGAGAGGTGTTGTGGAAGAAAAAACCAGCAGGATAATCGAGGTCATTATCTCTTCTGTAAAACCTTTTCAGCTTATGTTTGGCAAGATAGTGGGGATTGCAATGGTCGGGCTGACGCAGCTGCTGATCTGGATAATTTCTACATTTATTCTGGTCAGTATTGCGCAGGCTGTCTTTTTCCCGGAATTCAAACTGACACCAACCGAACAGGTAATCTCACAGGATATTATGACAGCAACACCGTCTGACGGCGCACAAACCGGGCAGAGTCAAGAGATGAATGAACTCCGGGCGGCCCTGAGCACTCTTAAGAATGTTAATTTTGCCGTGATAATACTTACATTCCTCTTTTATTTCCTTGGCGGCTACCTGCTTTATGCCTCATTGTTTGCCGCTGTGGGGGCAGCTGTTGACAGTGAAACTGACACGCAACAATTTGTATTTCCTATTTTGCTTCCACTTATACTTGGTATAATAGTACTTTTCAGCATAACAAATAATCCAGACAGTCCTGTTGCTTTCTGGTTTTCAATTATTCCATTTACCTCTCCCATTGTAATGATGGCCAGGATACCTTTCGGTGTTCCATGGCCTGAATTTTTCCTTTCGGCCGCACTTCTGGTTGCGTTTTTTATTGGTTCAACCTGGCTGGCAGGAAAGATTTACCGGACAGGTATCCTTATGTACGGGAAGAAAGCTACTTTACGTGAAATGCTGAAATGGATCAGTTACAAAACCTGATCAGAAGTTAAAAGATTGAAAAGTAAGCATGCGAAATATTATACTGGAAATCCGATAAGCGGGAGGCTGGTAAACAATTTTTTCGGAAATATCAGGGATTTATATTTAAATATTGAGCCGGAGAGTGTTTTTGATGGTGGCTGCGGAGAGGGATTTATCCTGGATTCTTTGAACAAAGCCCGGCCTGTCAGGTCCTGCTTTGCAATTGATCTGGATACAAAGGAAGTCAGAGATGCTTCACACAACCTGCCTTTTTGCGATGTCAGACAGGGCAGTTTATATAAAATCCCTTTCCCTGATGATAGTTTCGACCTGGTCATTTGCAGTGAAGTGATGGAACACCTGGAGTATCCCGGCAGGGGATTGGAAGAATTACACAGGGTTTCCAGGAAGTACGCAATATTGTCAGTCCCCCGGGAACCTCTCTGGAGAATTATGAATTTAGTGAGATTCACCTATTGGCCAGGCCTCGGGAATACTCCCGGACATGTAAATCACTGGAGCAGATCTTCATTTATTAAATTCGCCGAAGAATATTTCAAAATCCTTGAGATAAGAACTCCCCTGCCATGGACAATAGTACTGGGAGAAAAGAAGTAACAAGGTCTAATTGAGGAATTTTATATCTTTATAGTATGGCAAATATTCTGGTCATAGATGATGAGAAAAGCATCAGGAGCACGCTGAAGGATATCCTTGAACATGAGGGATTCAATACAGAAGTGGCTTCCAACGGGCAGGAAGCAATTGAATTATTTTCCAAAAACCAGTTTGATGCTGTGCTGTGTGATATCAAAATGCCGGGAATGGATGGCATTGAAGTCCTGGAAAAGCTCCAGGAAATTGCCAATGATGTGCCTGTAATTATGATATCCGGACATGGGACTATTGACACTGCAGTAGAGGCTATTAAAAAGGGCGCATTTGATTTCATTGAAAAGCCGCCCGACCTCAACAGACTGCTGATAACCATCCGCAATGCGATGGATAAAACTACTCTTATTTCGGAAACAAAAGTGCTGAAGCAAAAGCTCAGCAATAAATATGAAATGATAGGGGAATCTGAAGCTATGAAAAAGGTCAGTGAAATGATTGACAGAGTTGCCCCTACCGAAGCACGAATACTGATCACAGGAGATAATGGCACGGGGAAGGAACTGGTCGCAAGGCTGCTTCATGAAAAAAGTACCAGGGCAGGCAGTCCTTTTGTTGAGGTCAACTGCGCTGCTATTCCATCTGAACTTATTGAAAGTGAGTTATTCGGACATGAAAAAGGTGCATTCACGTCAGCCATTAAACAAAGGAAAGGTAAGTTCGAACATGCCACCGGAGGAACCCTTTTTCTTGATGAAATCGGAGACATGAGCCTCTCTGCACAATCCAAGGTACTCAGGGCTTTACAGGAGAACAGGATCACCCCTGTAGGAAGCGATAAGGATATTGAGGTGAATGTAAGAATTATTGCGGCCACCAATAAAAACCTGAAAGAAGAAATACAGAAAAATAATTTCAGGGAAGACCTGTATCACAGGATTAGCGTTATACTGATCCATGTGCCTTCTTTAAATGAAAGAAAAGAAGACATCCCGCTTCTTGCCGAATATTTTAATAACCAGATCTGTACTGAATATGGAACTTCTAAAAAAATAATAACCCAGGGAGCAATTGATGAACTGAAGAAGATAAACTGGACCGGCAATATAAGGGAATTCCGTAATGTACTGGAAAGACTGATCATTCTTTGTGATAAAGAGATCAGGAATGTGGATGTCGTTGCGTTTGCGCAGCCGATATCGAAGTAAGGCAGGTGCTATGCCCCTGCCCGAAAAAAAAAGAATTAAAACTTCCCGGACTTCAATACAAAATAATGAGATTTGATATAATCAGACTATTCAAGAAAATAGAAAATACTGCAAAGAGATTGATTCCTGATTTTATCAGGAAGAGGGTGGATAGTTCCCTGATTGCAGTTCTGATTCCGGTCATTATTGCTGTTTTACATGTTTATAATATCAGTTCGTGGAAAATCCCTCAACGGGTTATTGCATGGGAT